>DFKM01000096.1 GCA_002373555.1 Lachnospiraceae bacterium UBA3645 | reverse complement strand
CGATCGGTACTTCACCGAACCCGCTGATCAAGGATACTACCGAGGGACTGGAGACCAACAGACACGGCTGCATCGTGACAAACGGTGAAGACGGTCTGACCAGCCGTCCGCATGTTTATGCCGGCGGCGATGCCGTAACCGGCGCCGCTACCGTTATCCTTGCCATGGGCGCAGGTAAAGCTGCTGCTGCTGCGATCCACAAGGATATCATGAGCAAATAAAGCATATACAGTTTAATTTATTTCCCTTTCCAGGCAGGAGCCGTACTTTGCTGCGGCTTCTGCTTTTTATGTTCTGGCATAGAGCCCCGGACCGGCGCTGCGGATCAGGCCGGCATTTTCCAGACGGAACAGGATCATATACAGACTCCCGGGCGCCAGGCCGAGCTGCTCGCACAGCCTGTCAGGATGAACCGGATCGGTGTCCATGTGCTTCAGCACGGCCTGTTCCTCAGATGAAAGGCGGACACCTGCCGACTTTTTTTGACTGTCTTTCTTCTTTTCGGTCTGGATTCCCATCGCAAAAAGAATATCGTCCGTGCATGTGACGATGCCGGCGCCCTGGCGGATCAGCGACAGGCATCCTTCGCTGAGCGGATCGCCCAGACGGCCGGGAACAGCCATGACATCCTTCCCCTGTTCGAGCGCGCGTTCGACCGTGATCAGTGAGCCGCTTCGCTTTTTTGCTTCGATCACGACCACGAGCTTTGACAGGCCGCTGATGATCCTGTTGCGGAGCGGAAAATGCATCGGTTTGCCGGGTGTGCCGGGCGGATATTCGGAGATGACCGCGCCGGATTCCGCAATGCTCTCATACAGAGAAAGGTTCGTGACAGGATAGCACCGGTCGATTCCGTTCCCGAGCACCGCGATCGTATATCCGTTCCCCTCGAGTGCACCTCTGTGCCCGCAGGAATCAATGCCGGCGGCAAGACCGCTGGCAACGCCGACGCCGGCTTCTGCCAGCTCCCGCGCGATTTTCAGGGCCTGATGTTTTCCGTATTCACTGCAGGCCCGGCTTCCGATGACCGCTGCGATTGGTCTGGATCTGTCCGGCAGCGTACCTTTTACATACAGCCCCACCGGCGGATCCGGAATATCCGTGAGCGGTGCCGGGTAATCCGGATCGTCCGGAATGATGAACCGGTACGAGGATGAATGCAGCAGACGAGCGTAGCCTTCCTGCAGCTCGGCTTCCTTTGCTGCGGAGTGAAAGACCCGCCATTCGGTGCGCTGATGCCCGGTCAATTCAGGAGGTTCGGCATTCCATATCCTGCCGGCGTTTCCGTAATAATCTGTGAGCTTCCGGAACGTGACCGGACCGACAGATTGCATAAGTGAGATCCTGTATCGCAATTCCCGTTCACTTATCCCCAATATTTCTCCTCCAGACTGCGGTATTCCGCAGCTTCTATAAGATGTGCTTCCCGGATCCCGCCGTCTCCGGAAAGATCCGCCAGCGTACGCGCCACCTTTAAAAGACGATGATAGGCTCTGGCGCTCAGCTTTTTGGTCTCAAATATTTCCTTCATGAGCTGTTCTTCGTGCGGACCGAGCCGGCAGTATTGATTGACATGCTTCGGCTGCATCTGCGAATTGAAAAAGATGCTGTCCTCCTGAAAGCGGGCCTGCTGTACCTTTCGTGCCTGCTCCACCCGCTCCCGGATCACAGCGGAACTTTCACTGCTTCCGGCAGGCTGCCGAAAATCGGCATAGCCGACCGGCGGGGCTTCCACGCAGAGATCCATGCGGTCGAGAAGCGGACGGCTGATCCTGCCGAGATATCTGCGGACATCGGAAACAGAGCACTGGCATCTGCTCCGGTCAGGGTAGTAGCCGCAGCGGCACGGATTCATGGCGGCGACGACCATGGTATCCGCAGGAAAACTGCTGGAGCCGCCGACACGTGCGATCATTACCTGCCGGTCCTCCATTGGTTGTCGGAGTACTTCGAGGGTGTTTTTCTGGAATTCCGGAAGCTCATCCAGGAAAAGAACGCCCCGGTCGGCCAGGGAGATCTCGCCAGGTCTGGGAATTCTCCCGCCTCCGACGAGTGCAGCGGTCGAAATTGTATGATGCGGCGCGCGGAACGGCCGGTGTATGATCAGCGGCTGTCTGTCATTCAGAAGTCCTGCGACACTGTAGACCTTGGAGACGGCCAGACATTCCTCCCAGGTCAGCCCCGGCAGGATCGTCGGGATCCTTCTCGCGATCATGGATTTCCCGCTGCCGGGACTGCCGATCAGGAGAAGATTGTGCATGCCGGCCGCGGCTGCTTCGGCCGCCCGTTTCATTCCGTACTGCCCGTTGACCTCCGAAAAATCCACGTCATAGCTGCGTGCCTGCTCCAGGATCTCGCGGGCCGGGCAGACTTCGGGCTCCTGCGCCTCCGGGTGTGCCAGAAGATGAACCGCTTCCTGCAGATTCCGTACACCGATGATCCGCATGCCGTCCACGACTGCGCCTTCCCGCCGGTTGTCGTACGGCAGAAAGCAGGTCGTCAGTCCGGCATCCTTTGCACAGCAGACCCGGGGAAGGATCCCGTGCACCGGCCGCAGCGCACCGTTCAGGGCGAGCTCTCCGATAAAAACAATGTTTTCCGCGAACTTCCCCGGGATGACTTCGTTTGCCGCCAGAAGAGAAATGGCGAGTGCCAGGTCGTAGGCGGTGCCTTCCTTCCGGATGTCAGCGGGCGCGAGATTGACGGTGACTTTTTTCGGCGGCAGGGCAAAGCCGGAATTGCGCAGGGCTGTCCGCACCCGTTCTCTGGCTTCCTTTACCTCCGAGGACAGAAAACCGACCATGGAAAAATCCGGAAGCCCGGGGGAAACATCGGTTTCGACGCGCACCGGATAGCCGTTCATTCCGTTCATTGCGATGCTGATGATGCTTGAATACAATTTCCGCCTCCTGTCAGTGGATTCGAAAGTATCATAACAAAGGCCTCTGCCAATGTACACAAACTATCCGTAGCAAAATTCGAGACAAAAAGTGATTGACAGATTGCGGCATTCACAGAGCGTCAGGAACCGGATGGGCGGAGCGCTGATCAGACAAAAAAAGACGGAAGCGGTAAAAACCGTTCCGTCTTTGCAATACTGACTGTCGTTACTTCTCCGTGTTTTCTTCCGAAGGCTTTCTCCAGGACATGTATTCGCATGTCGGATTGTTCTCGCAGCCATAATAACGTCTGCCTTTTTTCGTCTTCTTGATCAGGATCTCGCCGCCGCAGACCGGACATTTGACGCCGGCTTTTTCCGTGAGCGGTTTGGTGAATCTGCATTCCGGGAAACCGGGGCAGGCGAGGAAACGTCCGTGCGGACCGTACTTGATGACCAGATTCCGGCCGCAGACTTCGCAAAGCTCATCGCTGACTTCATCGGCGATCTTGATCTTTTCCAGCTCCTGTTCGGCCTTTTCGACCGAATGCATCAGGGAAGGATAGTAATCCCGGACCGGCTTTTTCCAGTCCTCCGCGCCTTCTTCGACATGATCGAGCTCGGCTTCCATGCCGGCGGTAAAGCCTTCGTCGGCAATGTCAGGGAAGTATTCCTTCATTATATTATTGACGGCTTCGCCGAGTTCGGTGACGAACAGGTTCCGGCCTTCCTTGGTCAGGTAATGACGTCCGAGCAGCGTCGTGATCGTCGGCGCGTAGGTGCTGGGGCGGCCGATGCCGGCTTCCTCCATGGCTCTTACCAGCGTTGCTTCCGTAAAATGCGCCGGCGGCTGGGTAAAATGCTGCTTCGGATCAAAGGACAGAAATGTCAGCTTCGTATCTGCCGTGATCTTCGAAAGAGAACTGGTGCCCGCGAGCTTATCATCATCTGTGTCATAGACCGAAAGGAATCCGTCAAAGGTCTTGATATTCGCCGAAGCCTTGAACGGCTCGCCGTTCGCCAGCGCCTTGATAGTCAGCGTGTTATAGCGGGCTTCGGACATCCGGCTGGCAGCAAATCGTCTCCAGATCAGCTGATAGAGCCGGAGCTGATCGCGGCTCAGGGAATCGGAGACAGATGCGGGGATCAGCGTGATGTCGGTCGGACGGATCGCTTCGTGCGCATCCTGGATCCTGCCGCCGGCCGCGGCAGCAGCCTGCTTTTTGCCGACATGATCCGCACCGTACTTCTCCGCAATATAGGCTCTCGCTGCAGCATCGGCTTCCTCCGCGATCCTGGTGCTGTCTGTACGGAGATAGGTGATCAGGCCGATGGTGCCGGAACCTTTCACATCCACGCCTTCATACAGCTGCTGTGCGATGCGCATGGTCTTCTGCGTCGAGAAGTTAAGCACTCTGGAGGCTTCCTGCTGAAGCGTACTGGTCGTAAAGGGAAGCGGCGGTTTGCGCGTCTTCTTTGTCTCCTGAATATCGGAGATCTGAAATGCTGCGCCGGCAAGCTTATCGATCAGCTTCTGCGTTTCTTCTTCGGAAGTCAGTTTTTTTCTGCCTGCATACTGCAGCTCCAGCGGTTTCTTGCTTCCGTCAGCGGATACAAGCGCAGAGAGCGTCCAGAATTCTTCCTTTTCAAAAGCATTGATCTCGTCTTCCCGCCGGCAGACCATGGCGAGGGAAGCGGACTGGACACGTCCGGCGCTCAGGCCCCGTTTGATCTTTTTCCACAGAAGAGGAGAGATGCGGTAGCCGACAACGCGGTCCAGCACGCGTCTGGCCTGCTGGGCATCGATCAGATCCATGTCCAGATCCCGGGGATTCTTGAGAGAAGCCTTGACAGCGTTCTTTGTGATCTCATTGAAAGTGATCCGGGAGATCTTTTTGTCTTCCGCATGCAGGATCTCCTTCAGATGCCAGGCGATCGCTTCACCTTCGCGGTCCGGGTCAGTGGCCAGATAGATCTTGTCGGCCTTCCTGGCCTGTTTTTTCAGGGTGGAGATCACATCGCCTTTTCCGCGGATCGTAATATAATGCGGTTCAAAATCGGCATCCACATCCACGCCGAGGGTGGACTTCGGCAGATCACGGACATGACCGCCGGAAGCCTCGACGGCATAGGAGGAGCCGAGGAATTTTTTGATTGTCTTCACTTTGGTGGGTGACTCGACGATGATCAGATTTTTTGCCATAAAACATTGCCTCCGATTAGCGTTCATCCTTCTTATACAACATTTTCAGAACTGATGCAAGGGGACTTGTGACAAATAATTTGTAAATATGTGTAATAAAAAGATGACACTTTCGAATCTGGTCAAAAGCAGGCAGGAATTGTCATGAAAAAATCCAAACATATTGCGAAAATGTTAAATCGTACTTCGATTCGATAAATCAGGCAAATAATTTCAGAAATTTCAGAAAAAAGGTTGAAATATCCACAAATATAGTGTATTATACACGAAGAAAGCGGGAAGACTGATCATGTTCGTTTTTGGTAATACCGATTCTCGAAAATGACCCGGATAAATTGCAATCTGCTGAATACAGCATCAGGAGGAAACTATGAGCGTTCAACTGTTGGATAAGACCAGGAAGATCAACAAACTGCTGCACAACAATACTTCCAAGGTCTTCGTATTTAATGATGTCTGCAAGGTGCTGAGCGAAGTTCTGGAATCCAATGTTCTTGTGATCAGTAAGAAGGGAAAGATCCTCGGTGTCGGCGAAGCGTTTGTGGAAGACGGAGATGAAGACTGGGCAAATGCGAAAGTAGGCCGTTTTATTGACGAAGCGCTGAATGAAAGACTGCTCAATATTCTGTCAACAAAGGAAAATGTGATCCTGGAGACCCTTGGCTTTGAAGGACCGCAGCTGAAGAACTATCATGTGATCGTCACGCCGATCGATATCGCCGGGGAGCGGCTCGGAACCCTCTTTATCTATAAGAACACGGTGCCGTATGATATCGATGACATCATTCTTGCGGAGTACGGCAATGCCGTCGTCGGCCTGGAGATGCTCCGTTCGCTGAATGAGGAGAGCGCGGAAGAGATCCGGAAGCTGCAGATCGTCAAATCAGCGATCGGCACGCTGTCCGCATCCGAGCTGGAAGCCGTGCACCATATCTTTGATGAGATGGAAGGCAAGGAAGGCATCCTGGTAGCGAGCAAGGTTGCCGACAGAGTCGGGATCACCCGTTCCGTCATCGTCAATGCTCTTCGGAAGCTGGAGAGCGCCGGCGTCATCGAGAGCAGATCTTCCGGCATGAAGGGCACCTATATCAAGATCCAGAATGATCTGATCATCGATGAACTGAACAAATTAAAAGGGGATGCATGAGACATCTGCAGGCATTAAAAGATGATACATTATAATAATGTAGAAAAACTCGGAAGACCGGATGTCTTCTGAGTTTTTTTATTGTCAAAAATACAAAAAAAGACTTGTTTAAGCGTCTTCTGTGTGGTATATTATTTTGGTCTGCGGACACGCAGATGCTCATTTTGCACGCGTGAAACGATCCTGCGGGCAGGTGCCTTACGGTCCCCGCCGGATACACGCGAAAGAATAACCGAATGGAGGAAAAAAACATGAGCGTAATTTCCATGAAGCAGCTTCTGGAAGCCGGTGTGCATTTCGGACATCAGACCAGAAGAT
>DFKM01000238.1 GCA_002373555.1 Lachnospiraceae bacterium UBA3645 | reverse complement strand
CTTCCAGGATGCGGTTGTCCATTTCGTCAAGACCTTCGATCTGCATCAGTTCCTCCTTGTTCTCTATCATCGATGTCGACTTCGATAAAAATATTTTAACAGGCGGAAAACAGGGATGCAAGGTACATGATTGCAAAACGCAATCTGATTATTGCTTTTTGTCCGATTATTTAAATTAATTGTTCGGATCGGAACCTGAAGATATCGCTATATCATCCCGGAAAACTGCACGTACAGATCTGCGCGCTCCTCTTCATCCGGCGTCACGGATCCGGAAATCGATCCGTAAGCAGAAAGCAGTCTCCGCCTGTCCCGAAATGATGCCCGGTCCGGATCAGTTTTCCGCTGTATCATCGGTTTTATATTTCACCGTCATATACTGTGCATCGCTGGCGGTCTTGAGCGCATTGTAGATATCCGAAAGCTGCACGCGCATCCGATTGAACATACTGCTGGAATCCGTCACGAACACGGTGTCCGTCTCCAGGTCGTATTCCCAGATATTCACATAATGCCCTTTCGTGTAGGACCAAAGCTTGTCATCATCGTCCTTGCAGACAAGCACGACAGCCGTATCCGCCGCAGCGATGTTCTCCTGAAACCGGCTGTAATCCGACGGCTTTTCTCTTACGGATACTTCCTCCGCAAATGTTTTCGCCATTGTCTTCAGCTGCCACCAGCTGAGTGCGCCGACGCCGGAGTCCGGATCATAATCCGCTTCCGTGCGTGCTCTTTCCATCATTTCGTCCGGCGGTACAGCGGTCTGCGTAAATGTACTGCACATGTTGGACAGGCAGCAGATGCCGCAGCCGAAATAGAAGAACTGCTGGCCGCCGGCTTCGATATTTGTCCAGTCACCGGTCCAGACCGGATCATGGGCGTACGCAAGCGGCACCTGAAGGTAGGAATAGATCTTTTTCTCTTCTTCCGTCTCCACATAGCCTTTCAGATTCGCGCCGTCGTTTTCGTCGGGATTTCCTTTGCGTTCATCATGATCGGCTTCCGCGTTGCTTCCGGGACCGATCAGATGCATACCTGCCGCAGCTGCGTCTTCAGAGGTTTCGGCCGGTGTTCCGGGCGTTTCTTCCGTATTATCCGGCAATGCGGATTCCTTCTTCGCATCCTTTTCCGCGGTTGCGTCATTATCTGCAGCCGCTTTCTCTGCATGATCCGTGCCGTCCGGATCGGCTGCCGCATCCGGATCCGGAATTGCAGCATCCGTCATCGTTGTTGCAGCTGCTGCCGGCATCTCTGCGGCTGACGTCTCATTCGCAGGCCCTGCACTTTTACCCGCGCAGCCTGCAAGCATAATCATAAATCCCATAACCGCTGCAAGCATTGTCTTTTTCATCTTCATCCCCCTGATGACCGATGCCGTTGTATCCTGATTTGTAGTTTCTCCGATTCAGGATACACTTTCCTGCTTTTTTCCGCCTTCAGCTGCCTGTTTTGGTATCCTGATCCGGCTTTTCTCTGATTCAGGATACACTCTCCTGCCTTTTTCTTCCTTCAGCTGCCGGTTTTTGTATCCTGATTCGGCTTTTCTCTGATTCAGGATACACTCTCCTGCCTTTTTCTTCCTTCAGCTGCCAGTTTTGGTATCCTGATCCGGCTTTTCTCTGATTCAGGATACACTCTCCTGCCTTTTTCTTCCTTCAGCTGCCGGTTTTTGTATCCTGATCCGGCTTTTCTCTGATTCAGGATACACTTTCCTGCCTTTTTCACCCTTCAGCTGCCGGGTTTGGTATCCTGATTTGAGCTTCTTCCGATTCAGGATACCCTCTCTTGCCTTTTTCACCCTTCAGCTGCCGATTTTAGTATCCTGATTCAAGCTTCTTCCGATTCAGGATACCCTTTCTTGCTTTTTCACCCTTCAACTGCCGGTTTTGGTACCCCAAAACTGCCAAATCTCAATTTCAGGATACCTCCCGGCAATTTTACGTCCGCTGCACTCCGTAGATTCCCACCAGGATCATCACGCAGAACACCAGCCCGAGCGCCGAGAAAGGCTCTTTCAGGAATACTGCCCCGGCAAATACCGATACGGCTGTCGTCAGATTTGCGAACACCGTCGCTTTCGCGACAGACAGATAAGTGATCGCATATGCCGTCATGAAGAAGCTCCCCACGGAGCAGCAGATCCCCAGGAACATCGCGGCAAGCAGATATCCCCGGTCAGTAAGCGGCGCAAAATAGCGTCCTGCACTGCCTTTACAGTAAACAGCTGCCATCAGGGTGAATACGCCCGCAGCTAATCCCATCATCACATACGTACGCTCAAACGGCGTATATTCCCCGGAAATGCGTCTTCCCAGCAGCGTATATACCATCGCCGACAGTACCGCTACGAGCAGCCCGAGGATCCCGCCCGGTTCCAATGCGCCCGCTCCGCTGCTCATCATACCGATTCCGATCACGCCGCCCACGGACACGACGCTGAAAAAGATCTGCGCTGCAGACGGAATCTCCTTCAGCACCGGCGCTGCCGCCAATGTACAGGCGACCGGGATCATTGCGATCATGACCCCCGAGAAGATCGTATTGGAATGCAGGATTCCGTATTGTTCTCCCAGAAAATAGATGACCGGCTCTGCCATGCCGAGGATAAGGACCGGCAGAATACGTTTGCGGCGAAGATTTGTTTTCACGGTCCCCAGCATAACCAGCACTGTCAGGATCGCAAAAGCCATTACGAACCGGTGGCTCAGCAGCACGAACATATTGGCTTTGTCAAGCGCCACTCTGGACGCCATGAAGCTGAATCCCCAGAAGGTATGTCCGATCACGGCCGCCAGATAAACGATTTTTTTGTCAGGCTTTTTCAAACGCTTGTTTTCCATATGCTGTCCCGCCGGTGCGGATCACCTTTCGTTTCATTTCTGTTTCCACTGCACTTCGTACAAATCGGTCCGCCGGTTCTGCATGATCGGCAGCTGCGCCCGGATCCTGTCCGCCAGGGCAAGATCCAGTTCCTGATACAGGATCCCTGCCGATTCATCCAGCCGCCCGGTCACTTCGCCCCAGGGCGAGACAATGATCGAATTTGCATAGGACACATACGGCCCGTTTTCATCTCTTGCAGGTGCGCATCCGCACATAAAGACCTGATTGTCCACGGCTCTGCCCCGGAAATGCAGCTCCCAGTGCGCCGGCCCGGTCGTCATGTTGAACGCGGCAGGAATAAAGATCACCTGCGCGCCGGCAAGTGCGGTAATGCGCGCGAGCTCCTGGAACCGGATATCAAAGCAGATCTCCACGCCCATCTTTCCGAATTCGGTATCGAACACGGTATACGAATTCCCCGGTGTAAATGTATCGCTCTCGCGGAAATGCTGCCCGCCTTCGATCGCAATATCAAACAGATGCACTTTTCTGTGGCGGGCGATCTGCCTTCCTTCCCTGTCGAAGATGAAGCATGTATTGTAGATCCGTCCGTTTTCCTCCTCCGGCATGGAGCCGCCGATCAGCCAGACATGATTCTCTGCCGCAGCTTTCTGCAATGCGGACCAGATCCTGCCTCCCTTCGGCTCCTTTGCGGCCCGAAAGGCGCTGTTTGTATACAGGCAGCAGAACATCTCCGGAAGAACCACGATATCGGCCTGCGCCGCCGCCTGCCGGATCATCCGCGCCGCTGTTCTTATGTTTTCTTCCACCTCTCTGCAGATATTCATCTGAATCAGAGCGATCCTTACTTTTTTCATAAAGACTCCTTCTGCCCGGCCGCACATTGCATAAAAATCATCATTAAATTATAATATATGAAAATCACAGAAATTGAAATATACCACAGGAATGATTCGGAGGAAATAAAAATGATCGATTACACGGAAGGTTCCGGAAAACAGTATCATGTTCAGGTCGGTCCCGGCGATGTGGGCGAATATGTGATCCTGCCCGGCGATCCGAAGCGGTGCAAAAAGATCGCCGCCTATTTTGACGACGCGAAACTGATCGCCGACAGCCGGGAATACGTCACCTATACCGGTTATCTGGACGGCGTGAAGGTCAGCGTGACCTCGACCGGCATCGGCGGTCCGTCCGCCTCGATCGCTCTGGAGGAGCTCAGCCGCTGCGGCGCGAAGACCTTCCTCCGCGTCGGGACCTGCGGCGGCATGCAGCTGGACGTGAAGGGCGGTGATCTGGTGATCGCGACTGGTGCGATCCGTATGGAAGGCACCAGCCGGGAATATGCGCCCATCGAGTTCCCCGCTGTCGCAGACATCGATGTGACGAATGCCCTCCGGGAAGCCGCCGGCAAGCTTGGCTTCACCAGTCACACGGGCGTCGTCCAGTGCAAGGATTCTTTCTACGGACAGCATGAACCGGAGAACAAACCGGTCGGCTACGAGCTGCTGAACAAATGGGATGCCTGGATCCGGTGCGGCGCGCTGGCCTCCGAGATGGAATCCGCGGCGATCTTCGTGGTCGGCAGCGTGCTGCGCGTAAGAACCGGCACCGTGCTCCTTACCGTCGCCAATCAGGAAAGAGCCAAAGCCGGTCTGGAGAATTCCCAGGTTCATGATACCGACAGCGCGATCCGGACAGCCATTGAAGCGATCCGGATCCTGATCAGAAATCAGCAGTAAGCAAAGGATACGATGCGCAAAGGGGACTGCCGCCGGCAGCCCCCTGATTTTATGCGCTTCATCAGTCGCAGTTTTTCTCTTCTTCTCCGGTGATAAACGCGCGTACCTGCGCCCGGTCCCGGAGTCCTGTTCCGGCACCGACTGCCGTCGTGCAGATCGCACCGCAGGCATTTGCGAAGCGCAGGGCAGCGGAATCATCCGCACCGTTTAGTTTTTCCGATACAAATCCCGCCAGGAAATTGTCTCCCGCGCCGGTCGCATCTACTGCGTCTATTGCATAGGCCGGCAGATATTCCGTTCCTGCGGCATTCTTCAAAAGACATCCTTTGCTGCCAAGCTTGATCAGCACATTCCGCACGCCGTATGCCAGAAACACATCCGCCATCTCCTCCGGATCTTCCCTGCCGGAATAGTACCGCGCTTCATCTTCATTCGGCGTGATATAGTCGATCATCGGCAGCGAATCTGCGATCTCAGCCAGGGTGAGCTTCCTGAAATTCGGCAGCTTTGTATCCGCGAAAATGAGCACATTCTGTTCATGCGCTTCCCGGACGATCTCCCGGATCACTTCCGGATCATTGAACGGTGCGCGGAACAGCGAGCCCAGGATGACTGCTCTGGTATCCGCGAGACATTCGCGGAAACGCTCCGGATGAAAATTATATTTATGGGCTGCATTGGTCACGGATCTCCTGCTGCCGTCCGCTTCCACGAACATCGTCGTAACCGGCGTCTGGTGCGCCGGATCGCGGATCACGAACGAGGTATCCACGCCGCTTTTCACGAGTTCCGTCTCGATCAGATCGCCCGCGGCATCCGTCCCCAGCGAGCAGAGGATGCCCGTCCGGCAGCCGAGCTTCGCCGCAGCAACTGATTCATTCACGGCTTCGCCGCCGGCGTTCAGCGAACCGGCCTCCGCGCGGAAGCCGGATGCGGAAATCGGTTCCGGATCAAAACCCTTGATGATCGAGTCGACAAGGGCCGTACCGATACAGATGATATCAAATTTTTTCTCCGCAGTTTCCTGCATGCAGTTCCTACCTCCGTTCTTCCCGTCTGCCCGTATTATATCGCTTTATGCTCGTCTGCCGCAATACGCTTCTGCGATCCGGCGCATTCCGCATGCCGCGGTTTGCAGTTTCCGCGAAAAAACGGTATAATGAGCAGCCGGAATACTGTTCCGCCCAATCAACATTTTTATAGAAGGAATACAGCATGGGAAAGATCAACCGTGAAGATATGATGGAACTGACAAGACGCATGACGCCCGCGCGGACACATTTTACAAGGATCGCCGGCGCCTATATCGACGAAGAGGGGTATATCGACAACACCTTCAACACCAGCTTCCGCGGGCTGTCCGCGGAGGAAAAGAAAAGGATGCTGGCCGCTGCAAAGGAAGTCGTTTTCTCGGAAACGAACACGGAGCTGGCGCAGTTCCGCATTCCCGGGATCACGCCCGGAAGCTTCTGGCAGTTCTTTACAGCTCTGTGTCAGTGCGATCTGAAGAATGATGCTCTGCTGCTGAGCTTTTATGAAGCCGTCGCGGAACAGTATCCCAGAGGAAAAGAATATGCGATCTATGTGATCCACGGTGTTTATGACGTGCCGGTCAAGACATCGGATCATCTGCAGACCATGGAATCGGAAGAGGTCTATTCCTATCTGATCGTTTCCGTCTGTCCGCTGCTCGGGGAATATGAACCCGGCAAGCCGGACTGCGGACTGCTGTATCCGGCCTTTACGAACCGGAGCGCGGATCCGGCGCACGTCAATATTTATTCCGGCACGCGGTCTTTCTTCCGGCAGTTCCTGCAGCTGTAATGCCGGCATGCGGAATCATCTTTCCGGAAAAAATATGAAGAGGACGGTCTTTCGAGAAGATCCGTCCTCTTCTTTTTCAACTTCATTCCTCTGTCCAGAACAGTTCATCCAGCGTTTTATCCAGCGCTCTGCAGATCTTGATGCACAGATTGATTGTCGGGTTGTAATCTCCCTTTTCGATCGCGCTGATCGTCTGCCGCGATACCCCGCAGATCCTGGCGAGATCGTCCTGTGACAGATCCTTTGCCGCGCGGGCAGATTTCAGCTTCAGATTCTTCACCGATCAGTCCTCCTCTCCGGCACGTGCATCCAGGATCAGCTTCAGGATCATCTCCCCGCTCAGTACGAGCATCATGATCACAACGATCAGATTCATGAAAGGCGTCGAAAATCTGCCGTCGACGATCATTTCTCCGCTCTTATAAGCACCGAGTACGGGAACCAGGTTAAAGATGCCCAGGATCAGGAAGATCACGGCGTACTTTTTGCGGTCACTGTTCAGGCCCCAGTAGACGCCGGTCCAGATGCTGTAGGCGCCCAGCACCGTGCAGCCGAACAGGATGCCGATAAAATGAATCAGGTAATCCTCGACCGGGAAGGTTACTTCCGCCATGTCCATCAGGACCATGAATACTTCATAGAAGACGATCGCATAAAAGCTGTACATATAGGCTCTCCCGCGGATCGCTTTCTGTCTTTCATCATACTCGGTCAGCATTTTATGATCCTTGTTGATCAGTTTGAACAGGATCACGACCAGCACCAGTCCGAATACCAGTCCCATTGCAAAGCCCCCGGATTTAAAAAGATTCATGTCTGTTCTCCTTTCGCGTTCTTACCTGAATTGAAAAGTTAAATTCCAGTTCAGGCCTCACCAGGCTGGAACTTAGTTCTGCAAAAAAGGTACTGGAAGTTAGTTCTCCGAACTTCTTTGCAGGGTATTGTATCCAACCGGGACATCTTTTAAACTACAGTTACTTTCCCGTCATGCAGGATAAGGCAACGCTGAGGAGCGACCTGAGCGGCATGCCGGGTTCCACAGGAGCATCACAGAGGTGGTGCTCTTTTTTATGCTCCTGTGGAAACCCCAAAGCGATAAACCTCGGGGTTTAAGGGGCAGAGCCCCTTGGTATAATGAACTCTCAGCACAGAGGCCGGATGGCGCACAGTCCCATGAAAGGAACAGACTACTATGGCTAAGAATGCGCATCTTACCTTTGACGAAAGAGTGACCATTGAAGTTTCACTGCGGGATCAGCTCTCCTTTAAGGAAATCGGAGAACTGTTGGGGAAGGATCCGTCTACGATATCCAAGGAGATCCGCGGTCATTTCAAGGTGGTTCAAAAAGATACCTTTAATCCCTGCATCCATCGGCTCACCTGCAAACATTACGGTGATCTGTGCCATCCTTGCAAAAAGCAGTGGAAGCAGAACTGTCTGAAATGTTATCCTCCCTGCCACACGCACTGCCCTGATTTTGAAGAGAACATCTGCCTTCGTAAGCAGAAACCTCCCTATGTCTGTAACGGCTGTAAGGAACGCCAGGGTTGTAAGCTGCAGCGTCATCTCTACGATGCAAAGTATGCCCAGAAAGAGTATGAGTCAGTCCGCAGCGAAAGCCGTCAGGGCTTTGCCATTACCTCTGATGAGTTGAAGCGCATCGATGCTGTCATTTCTCCTCTGGTACAGCAAGGGCATTCTATCCATCATATCTGCATCAATAATGCCGATGAGATCATGTTGGACGAGAAAACCATCTATAACTATATCGATGCCGGCCTGCTTACCGTAGGAAACATCGATCTGCCTCGTAAGGTCAGATACCGCGTTAGGAAAAAGAAGAAACCGGTAAAGGTCGATAAGCAGTGCCACGTTGGCCGCACTTACGAAGACTTCCAGGAATATCTGGCTGCCAATCCGGATATCGCTGTTGTCGAGATGGATTCTGTAGAGGGCCGTAAAGGAGGAAAGGTTTTTCTGACAATCTATTTCCGGGATTGTTCCCTGATGCTGGCCTTCATCCGCAACCATAACACTGCCAGATCTGTCACAGATATTTTCAATGATCTTTATGATTGTCTCGGACATGATGTGTTTACAGCTCTCTTTTCGGTCGTTCTGACTGACCGTGGCAGTGAGTTCACAGATCCGCTTGCTATTGAATTCAATAAAGACGGAGAACGCAGAACCAGAGTGTTCTACTGCGATCCTCAGCGTTCTGATCAGAAAGGCGGGATCGAAGTCACTCATGAATTCATCCGCAGGATTCTTCCGAAAGGAACATCCTTTGATGATCTCACCCAGGCTGATGTCTCGCTGATGATGAGCCACATCAACTCATACAAGAGAAAAAAGCTGGGCAACCGGTCCGCCAACCAGCTGTTCAGCTTTTTACATGGTGAGGGAACTCTGAAATCTCTGGGGATCTCCGAGATTCCTTCGGATCAGATCAACCTCACACCTCTGCTGCTGAAAAAGTAATACGCGATAGCGCCATCCGCTGATACATATATCCCAATACAAAGGGCGGAACTTACTCATGCGAAAAAAGATCCCTAAGTTCGGCCTTTGCTTAGAGTGCGCTCCTCTTCAGACAAAGAATTGATCTGACTCAAGCCTACCATAAAGCCTGCTGGTTATTCAATATGTTTGGTTTAGTAACTTCCAGTTTGGAATTGTAACTTCCGGAAAATCCTCCATTTCTTCATACACCGGAATTTACTCTTGCAAGGAATCCTGACATCCGATATTTACTTTTGCGAACTGGAACTTAGATTTCCAATTCAGCTAGATTGAAATCTGACAAAACACAG
>DFKM01000196.1 GCA_002373555.1 Lachnospiraceae bacterium UBA3645 | reverse complement strand
CCCTTGCAAGGTAGGAGCCGAACCACAGCTCATCGCCGACCTTCGCGATCACCTGGACAACGTCCTCGGCAAGCCCGGAATCCTTCGTCAGGATCTCATCGACTGTCCATGATCCGTCCTTTACGGAAAGATGCGCGGCGCCGTTCTGGGTCCCTGCCCAAAGGCCGCCGTCATCTGCAAGCAGCGTATTGACACGCCCTTTCGGGATCTCCGGGGCGCTTATCCTGTATACTTCATGAAATGCATCGTCGAATGCGCTCAGGCCGTCCTCATGACCGACCCAGATCAAGCCGTCCTCTGTTCTCGTGATCATGGCGGAAAAGATCATGTGGATGTCCGCATCGAGCTTTTCCACGATGTCTCCGGTATCCCGGTCAAGGATATACAGGCCTTCGCCGGTCCCTGCCCAGACTCTTTCCCCGTCATCAAACAGTGCCGAGATCTCGATCCCCGGCATCAATACGGTAAGGGCTTCATCCCTGGGCGGAGCGGATTTTCTTGTAATGATCTGATAGGCGATGCCCGCCGCCGTGAGCAGACCGAAAAGGATGGCAAGTATCAGAATGCTCTTTCTGTTCATAAGATCCGGCCCTCCTCCATGTACAGGTGCCTGCTGCAGAAGGCAGCCGCTTCCGCTTCATTGTGGGTAACGAGAAGGACTGCACATCTGCCTTCACAAAATTCCCTGGTGCATTGGATGATGCTTTCTTTGAGGTCCCTGTCCAGATTCGTAAAAGGCTCGTCAAGCAGCAGGAGCTCCCTCTCACAGGCGAGTGCTCTTGCAAGCGCCGCGCGGCGCGCCTGTCCTCCCGAGATCTGGTGAGGATAGCGCGCGAGCAGCCCGGTCAGGCCGTAGGCTTCCGCCAGCTCGCCGGCACGGTTTTCCCTGCGCTCCTTATCCCTGTGCGGGCAGCCGAAAAGGATGTTTTCACGCACCGTCATGTTGGGAAACAGCAGGCTGTCCTGGAATACCATTGCCAGGCCCCTCTTGTGGGGAAGGTCGGAAAGCGGTTCATGATCCTTCGTGACTGTTCCCGAATCGGGCGCGACAAGGCCCGCGATCACGTGGAGCAGCGTCGATTTTCCGCAGCCGCTCTCCCCGCGTATGGAAACCATCTCCCGGTCGCCGATGCTGAGGGAAACGTTGTCCAAAGCCCTTACGGACGGATATTCTTTTGTTACGCCGTTGATCTCGAACATATCTCGATACCCCGTTAATTTTCCGGCCCGGAAGATCCGGTAAAGCGCGGACGCGCCAGAAGGAAATAGACCGCTCCCATGAACGCGATGCATACTGCCATCTGCATCAGGCAGAAATACGTTACTTTCTCAGAAGAACCGTAATGCAGGTAATTATAGATCTTGACCGACATCGGCTCCCTGCCGGCGGTCATCAGGACGAGCGAGGTACCGACGTCACCGAGCGTGAGCAGGAATACGACGATGCCCGAAATGATAAGCCCGGGCGCCATCGAAGGGAGCAGGACCCTGGTAAAAGCGGAGCCCGTCCGCGGCTGCAGCAGGGCGGCGGCTCTGATCCTTGCCCTGTCTATCCTCAGATAGCAGCCGTACTGGATGAGCGCGGCAAAGGGCAGATACCGTATGGCAAGGCCGACAGCCGGAAAGAATACGCCGGTCCTCAGGACATACAGCGGTGTGGAGCTGAACAGTTTCAGCACGCCAATGCCTGTGAGGACGCCCGGAACGCATAAGGGAAGGACCGCTGTGAGCCAGATGATGGGTTTACATAATTTTCCAAACGGATCATCCGAGGCAAGCAAAAGGGCCATCGCCGCGGCCGGTAAGGTCAGGAGCAGTACTGCGATCAAGCCGGACAGACAGGAATTCCACAGTTCTTCGAGGGCCGAGACGATCTCAGCGTCCGGCTTCAGGATATACGGAATGAATGAGATCAGCGGAAGAAGGATCTGCAGCAGGGTCAAAACGACCGCGGCTCCGCCCGCCGCGCGCAAAGCCGGCGAATAGACAGGCCGGATGCCTGCATTTGCCTTCATCGTCTCGGAGATGTTTTTCAGGGGGAGAAAGGAAAGAATGATGACCGCGGCAGCCGTGATCATCAGCGGCAGCGACAGATACAGCGAATGAACGCTCTGGCCCGCCGCGGAATAGTCGCTGAATATTTCCATGGAATAGACATTCACCTGGAACAGGGACGGGATGGAATAATCCATGACAGATAAAACGAAAATGACCGCGCCGATGGCGAGGAGCCAGGGGAGCTGTTTCGGGAGAATGACTTTGAAAAAAACATGGTCCGCGCTGTCGAACACCAAAGCGGCCGACCATTCCTTTTCGTCTACCTGGTCGAGGGCGGCAAGCGCGGCCGCGCAGGCAAACGGCAGGTAAACAAAGGTCTCGACGGCTACGCAGGGGAATATCCCCGTCATCCTGTACCGCAGTACTTCCGGGAAGATCCTTCCCAGAAAGCGCAGGAGATTCATGTATGAAAGCGCGTAAATATAGGGCGGGACCGGCGCGAGAAGAAGGAAATACCAGCGAAGCAGCGGCCTCCTTTGGGATCCCGTATGGATACGCGGTGAGTTAGATCCCGCACGGATCCGCGGCGACCGGAACCCTGCATGGATCCGCAGCGAGGCAAAGACCGCGACCAAAAGACATACCGCTGCTGTAAAGAACGCGATAATCAATGAATTGATCATCAGGCCGAGCCTGCGCGCGTTCAGTATCCCCGTTTCAAAGCCCCTTCCCGAAAGCCCCAGGCATAGGATGGGAAGGAGCGTAAGCAGCAGGTATACAAGGCATATGATGATACCTTTACTGTACTGCGAATATTTCCTGCATGTCATTGCTCGCAGTCTCCAGCATATCATACACTTCCTCAAGATTTACATCCATTCCCCGGATCTTGAAGCCCTCCGCATCCGCGTCCGGCCGGATCGACAGGTCAAAAAAGCCCATTTCGATAAGGGTCTTTTCCGTGTCGAGGGAAATGATGTAATCTATGAATATCTTTGCGTTTTCCTCGTTGGGCGCGCCTTTGATCAGGGCAGCGGTATTCGGGGTGATCAGATTTCCCATGCCTCCTTCTTCCTGATCGGTAAAGCACATCTCGACGTGCGCCCCGTCTTCGAGCGCCTCTTTGGCGTCATCGGTATCCGTGTATCCGATCATCACCTGGCCGGCGGCAGCCATATCCTTGGTGACGGAATTCCCGTCCACGACCTGGACGCCGCTGTCCTTAAGTTTCTGAAAGAACTCCCTGCCCTTATCTGCCCCGAGGGCGGCATATATGGCCGCTGCCTGGGTACGTGTCGTACCGAACATCGGATACGCGATGGCGATCTGATCCCCTTCGTATTTCCCGCTTATGAGATCATATATCGAGGAAGGATAGTCTGTCTTCTCCAGAAGGTCGGTGTTTACGAGCAGCGTTCTCGCCCTTCCGCCGAACGCTGTCCAGTAACCGTCCTTATCCTTGTAGGCATCGGGAATGTCGGACGCGGCAGGGGAGATATAGGGAGCCAGGGCCCCCTGCCTCTGCAGCGCGATCGTCTGGGCGAATTCATTGTTCCAGAATACATCACAGACCGGATGATCCATCTCTGTGAGTATCTTGTTGGTGAGTCCCGTCGTCTTATTCGCTTCCAGGTCATATACCGGCTTGACCCGGATCCCGGTCTTTTCTTCGAAATCCTTGAAGATCTTCTCGGAATGCACCTGGTCGACCGCGGTGTAGACATTTACCTCACCGGGATCCTCCGGGGCTTTTGTCCCGCCGGCCTCCGCCGTGTCCGCCGTGCCCGTCGTGCCTGGCGTACCTGCAGTTCCGGCGCATCCCGCAAGGAGCAGGAAGACGGCTCCCGCTGCAACAGATCTTAAGATATCCTTCTTTTTCATTTTTTCGTTTCCTAATATGTTCATTATTGGTCCATGTTCACTTCTGACCCATGCGTGTCATTGACCCATACACATCATTGATCCATGCGCATTACTGGTCCAGAACGCAGTAATCCATACGGTCCAGTACCGTACGGGGATCCGTTTCCTCCTGCGGCTCCGGGGAATTCCGCAGATCTTTTCTTGCGGCGGCAGCACGCTCCGCAAGGCCGGGCGTTTTCAGCATGTGCAGTACTTTTGCCGCATCCGTGCCGGCATCTCCGAAGTCCTCCGCGGTAAAGCGGAAGGAGCCGGGTTTCAGGAAACTGTCCGCGCGGTCGGCAAGGCCGTCCGCGAGCATTTTCGAATCCCTTTGAAACACAGCGACAAATTTCTCCGGATCTTCACCCAGCTCATCGATCTTATCGCGTACCATCTGCTCAAGGACGGGCAGCAGTGCTTCCCGCATTTCCCCGATCCTCTTATCCTGCGCCGCGATCGCTTCCCGGTACCTGCTTCCGGCCGGCACGTAAAGGAACTCGATCTCCCTGGTGCAGGTAGAGGCAAGGCCGATCTCACCGGTGTCCGCAAAGGTGACAAAATAGTTCCAGCCGTCGGGCTCGATCGCTTCGTCATAGGCATCTCCCATTTTACGAAGTTCGTCGATGCCGAACCGGTTTCCGGTCGAAAGATCCAGCCAGGAATCCGCCGCGGAGCTCACACTCTCTACCGCTTCTCTAAATGATTTAAATCCTTCCATTCCTATCCTCTGCTTTCTCAGTCACGGTCAAAGTGGTTTCTGCGCATTCTTCCGGATCGCGTCCCTGTGATCCTTCAGTTCTTTTTCGGCAGCACGCAGGGCCTGCTCCCTCTGCTTCTTGGCATACTCAGCCTTCCTGTCGGCTACTTCCTTAAGAAATGCTTTTCTGCTTTCCTCTTCGAGATTACGGTCATACTTTTCCATTCCATTGGTGATCTGATCGTACACCTCTTTCGTCACTGCATTCGTTGTGTCAGTCGCTTTCTTGAGAGCTTTTTCAGCCTGCTTGTTATTTGCCCAGGTCTTATACCTCAGGTTCTTAAGGGCATCCACGCCGTCCTTGGACATGCCGTTATTCTGAGACCTGTTCAGATTTACAAGATCTCTTCTGAATGTATCATTCGTGTAATTCTGCTGGCTTGTATTGATCTTATCCGCGATCTTATCCAGACCGCCCTTGACCGTTCCGGTAAATACAGCAGAACCCAGGCCGTCGTTCCAGTCCTTTCCTTCTTCCAGGTTGGACCATACTTTCTTTGTGACCTCACTTCCGATATTCCCGGTAAAATGCCAGCCTGCATCACCAAGCTCACCGCCCGCAACGTCAGCGAGGTTTTCTACAGTAGCCTTAAAAAACGCATCCTGCATGCTCTTATCATTCACATAAGCATCGGTCAGCTTGGAGGCATAGTTCTTTGTCACGTCATAATACTGTTTTATGGCAGTATTTCCGGTAACAATGGAAAGTCCGGTAAGGCTGTAGTCCGCGAGCTTTTCCGTAACTTCCGCGGCTGTCGTCATCTTGTCCCAGAACTCGCCTACGTTCTTATAATGCTGGGCATCCTTCTCGGCTTTTCCGATGGCCTTTTCCATCGCTTTCTTGATGGATTCCTTATTGTCGAGCTCGCCTCCGTATTTCTGCCACATCTTGAAGAGCTGCTCGGCTTCCTTTTCTTCTTTTGCCTGCTGGGCCTCCCATTTCCATTTATCTTCAAGATACTGCATGCCGTCACGCGACAGCTTCTGGTTCTCGGCGCGCTGCTTTTCGAGCCATTCCTGCAGGCCTTTGTTGGCGTCCTGGTAATACTCGGTATGGGAGACGGCATTATCATAACTGACGAGCAGTTCGTCGAGGTCATAATAAGAACCGTTCTCTCCGATATACTGCGGATTTCCGTTCTCATCATATCCCACGAGTCCGTAGGTCTTGCGCTTGCCGGTGATCGGATCGATGAAACTGACGTCGCCCTCATCGTTCAGGCTCCATTCCTTCGGCCTTTCCGGGAAATCATACGGATTCCGGGGCGGCGCCGGCGGTGTGGGAGGAGCGGGCGCTATCGGTATATCGTCCATGATCAGAGGCGGGAAGAGATCGTCCAGCGGCCATCCGAGCAGAATGCCGAGATCCCAGAAGAGCACCGGGAAAAAGGCGCTCACGAGTGACTTGAAGAAGCCGTCGTTATGCATCAGTCCCCCGATGGTCTTGCCCGATTCGGACCAGCCGTTGTCGTCCGCAAAGACGGTAAGGCAGTTAAACATCAGGGATCCGCCGACGATCAGAAGGATGACGGATGCGATACCCGCGGGCTTCTTTTTTCCTCCGCCGCCCCAGTAAACGACCGCAGCGATGAGAGCCGCGCTGACAAGGAAGCGGAAGTAGTAATTATAGCCGAACAGGACCCAGAGCACGACATTTACAGCCGTATACATGAACAGGCCGATCGCCATATAGTACATGACGAGCATGCCTTCGGAATACAGCGGAACGGTCTGCTTCCTTCCGTCATGGAGCCTGCCGTCTGCCGAGCGCACACGGAAACAGGTCTGGCCGAGATCGCTCTGGCCGCCCTGACCGAATGAGAAATAGAACAGGATCGCGAACACAGGCACCGCAAAGGGGTTCCTGATCAGGAATCCGAAAACGACAGCGCCGATCAGTCCTATGCGCATGTAAATGTTGCCGGAAAGGTTGGAAAGGTCGATATAACCGTTGGTGACAGCCATTTCCTCGACACGGTCGGCTATTTTCCGTTCAGACTGCGCATTGGCGCGGGAATTGGCATTCGGACCGGCACCGGCATT
>DFKM01000033.1:2014-3372 GCA_002373555.1 Lachnospiraceae bacterium UBA3645 | reverse complement strand
GTCTGCGAAGGAAATGGCAAAGCGCAGGAAAAAAGAGGAGAAGCAAAGGAAAAAGGAAGAAGCGGCAGCAGAACCCGGACAGAGCATCTGGGAGAAGCTGGATACGATCCGCGACAAAGCGTACGGGATCATCGACAAGCTGCATCAGGTCGGCGATATCCTGCGGGATCCCGCGACGCACCGTACGGCAAGACGCATCAAGCTGGCGGTCTTTAAGATCCTGGGACATGTTCTGCCCGGAAAATGCAGGGTGCGGCTGACCTTCGGGACCGGCGATCCGGCGATGACGGGACAGATCCTCGGCGGGATCTATGCGTTCTATCCCTGGTATGCCAATCGCGGGGAATTCGACATCAACGGGGATTTCGAAGAAGCGCTTGCATACGGCAAGCTGTATCTGGAAGGCCGGATCCGTCCGGTCGTGCCGGCGTTTCACGCAGTCTTTCTGCTGCGGGATGCGAACATCCGCAAACTGATATTCGGAAGAAAGAAAAAGAAAGCTGCCTGACGGGATACCGCGGCAGAGAAACACGAATTATTTATCTTTGATTCATACGTCAATCATTCAAATATTGCAGGAGGAAAGATCATGGCATCGGATAATCATTTTTCAGAAGTAATGGGCACACTGCTTAAGGGAATGGACACCTATCTTTCGGCAAAGACTGTCGTCGGCGAGCCCATGACTGTCGGTGATACGGTCATCGTTCCGCTCGTGGATATCAGCTTCGGCGCCGGTGCGGCCGCAGGACTGAACGACAACAGAAAGAGCGACAACGGCGGCGGCGGAATGGGCGGCAAGCTTTCCGCGAATTCCGTGCTCGTCATCCAGAACGGGATCACCCGTCTGGTCAGCGTGAAGAGCCAGGATACCGTGAACAAAGTGCTGGATATGGTGCCCGGCGTGATCGACCGCGTCAGCGCATTTGCAGCCGGAAAAGGCAATCCGATGGGAGATCCGGAAGTCAAGGCGGCTGTCGATAATGCCTTTGAAACAGAGGAATAATGGACCAGCTTTCGTTTTTTGACAATGCTGCGCCGCCGGAACCGCTTGCGGCGAGACTGCGCCCGAAGACGATCGATGAAGTCGTCGGACAGAAGCATCTGCTCGGGAAGGGCATGCTTCTGCGGCGCATGATCGAACAGGATGCGGTGTCCTCCATGATCTTCTGGGGACCGCCCGGCGTCGGGAAAACGACGCTCGCGACCGTCATTGCGAATCAGACCCGGTCGAAGTTCATTAATTTCTCCGCCGTCACGAGCGGCATCAAAGAGATCCGTGAAGTGATGAAGGAAGCGGACCAGAACCGGACATTCGGACAGCGGACGCTGGTTTTTGTGGATGAGATCCACCGCTT
>DFKM01000033.1:0-1908 GCA_002373555.1 Lachnospiraceae bacterium UBA3645 | reverse complement strand
AGCATCATCCTGATCGGCGCGACCACGGAGAATCCGTCGTTTGAGGTGAACGGCGCTCTTTTGTCAAGGTGTAAGGTCTTCGTGCTGAAGGGCCTGACCGAGGACGATATCCTGACCCTGATCCGCCGTGCGCTTACGAGTCCGTCCGGCTTCGGAAATCAGAATGTGGAGATGGATCCGGGCGTGGACCGGATGATCGCGGCTTTCGCGAACGGCGATGCCCGTATGGCACTGTCCACGCTGGAAATGGCCGTGCTGAACGGAGAGCAGACCAGAACCGGATTTCATGTCACGAAGGAGATCGTGGAGCAGTGTACGTCGAAGAAGTCGCTGCTGTATGACAAGAACGGCGAGGAACATTATAATCTGATCTCCGCGCTGCATAAATCCATGCGGAATTCGGATCCGGACGCAGCCGTATACTGGCTTGCGAGAATGCTGGAAGCCGGTGAGGATCCGCTGTATGTGGCCCGCCGTGTGGTGCGTTTCGCGAGCGAAGATGTCGGCATGGCGGATTCGCGGGCGCTGGAGATCGCTGTGGCAGCCTACCAGGCGTGTCATTTTATCGGCATGCCGGAATGCAGCGTTCATCTGACGCACGCGGTCGTATATATGTCGCTGGCGCCGAAATCCAATTCGCTGGAAGTCGCCTATATGACGGCGGCGGAAGATGCGAACAAGATGCTGGCGGAGCCGGTGCCGATGCAGATCAGAAATGCACCAACAGGTCTGATGAAAGATCTGGGGTACGGCAAAGGGTATATGTATGCCCATGATTATGAAGAAAAAATAACGGATCTGAAGTGTCTGCCGGAATCCCTTGAGGGGAAGGAGTATTACATACCCGGGACCCAGGGGTTGGAGGAAAAGTACGGCGAAAGACTCCGGCAGATCAAGGCGTGGAAAAAGAACCGGGAGCAGAAACAGTGAACTCTGCTCCCGATTTTTACAGGAGGGATACGATCTTGGATTTTAAAGCTGCATTTAAGACACTGAAGAACGGCAACGATGTCCGCGGCGCTTTCATTGCCACGGAAGAGGAAAAGCAGACGCTCACACCGGAACTTGTTGCCTGGATCGCAAAGGCATTTGCTGCTTTTCTGGCGGAAAAAGAGAATCAGCCGACGGATCAGCTGCGCATCGGTATCGGACATGACAGCCGGGTGAGCGCACCACAGGTAAAGGCGGCGGCGATCACCGGCCTGTCGGGCTGCTGTGTATTTGACTGCGGTCTGATCACGACGCCCGCGATGTTCCAGTCCGTGATCCTGCCGGACAGTCATTTTGACGGTTCCATCATGCTGACAGCCAGCCATCTTCCCTTTAACAGGAACGGCATGAAGTTCTTTACGAAGAGCGGCGCGCTCTCTTCTGCCGAACTGGCCGGCATTCTGGAGTGTGCGGCGAAAATGGCGGAGGCGTATGCAGAGCAGAACCATACAGATGCCGTCGCAATGCCTGAACCGGCTGCCGGTCCCGCACCGGTACAGTTCGATATGAAGGGCATCTACTGCGCCCACATGAGACAGCTGATCAGGGAAAATACCCATGCAGCCGATCCGGCGGCTCCGCTTGCCGGTCTGCACATCCTCGTGGATTCCGGCAACGGTGCATCGGGCTTTTTCGCTACGGATATCCTGGAGGCGCTTGGCGCGGATATTTCCGGCAGCCAGTTCCTCACACCGGACGGCATGTTCCCGAATCATGTTCCGAATCCGGAGAATAAGGAGGCCATGGCATCGGTCAGAGCAGCGGTGCTTGCAGCGAAGGCGGACCTCGGCGTGATCTTCGACTGTGACGGCGACAGAGCAGCTGTCGTATTCTCGGACGGTACCGAAGTCAACAGGAATGCGCTGATCGCGCTCCTTTCCGTGATCGTCTCGGAGAAAGCTCCGGGCAGCTGGGGGG
>DFKM01000157.1:9336-11193 GCA_002373555.1 Lachnospiraceae bacterium UBA3645 | reverse complement strand
AGCTGACCATGGAGATCATGCAGAAAGCCGCGGCAAAGCACGGTCTGGTCTGTCTTCTTCATGAAAAACCGTTCGAAGGCGTCAACGGCAGCGGAAAGCACAACAACTGGTCGCTGGGGACCGATACCGGGCTGAATCTGCTGTCTCCGGGGGAGACCCCTTATGAAAATGCGCAGTTCCTTCTGTTCCTGTGCGCCGTCATCAAAGCCGTGGACGATTATCAGGATCTGCTGCGGCTGGCCGTCGCCACGGCCGGCAATGATCACAGGCTTGGCGCAAATGAAGCGCCCCCGGCCGTGATCTCGATCTTCCTGGGGGATGAGCTCACGGCGATCCTGGAATCGATCGAGCATGATATCCCCTATGCGGGAACGGAAAAAGTCAGGATGCGGCTCGGGGCGGACGTGCTGCCGCGCTTCAACCGTGACACCACCGACAGGAACCGGACATCTCCGTTCGCATTTACGGGAAATAAGTTTGAATTCAGAATGGTCGGTTCTTCGGACAGCATTGCATGCACGAATATCATGCTGAATACGGCCGTGGCCGAAAGTCTGAGGATCTATGCGGACATTCTGGAACAGGCAGAGGATTTTGAAACGGTGCTCCATGAGATGATCCGGGAGACGATCCGGGATCATAAACGGATCATTTTCAACGGAAACGGCTATGATGATGCCTGGATCCGGGAAGCCGAAGAGGACCGCGGCCTGATGAATTTACGGACGACTGCGGATGCGATGCCGCATCTGCTGGATGCGAAAAATGTAAAAATGCTGACCGCGCACAAGGTGTTTTCCGAGGCGGAGCTGCATTCCCGCTGCGAGATCATGCTGGAAAACTACTGCAAGAGCGTGGCGATCGAGGCCAGGACCATGATCCGGATGGCCAGATCCCTGATCATGCCGGCAATCGAGACATACACGGCCGATGTTGCTCTGAGGGCTTCGGCAAAGATGGCTGTCGTGCCGGACATCAGCTGCCGCTATGAAAGGGAGCTGATCGGGAAGCTTGCCTGCCTGACCGAGGAGATCGATCTGGCCGCCGACGCGCTGGAAACCGCCGTATCCGGACTGAAAGATGCCGGAGACATCATCAGCGAAGCCGCGCTGGTAAGAGACAGGGTGCTGGTACAGATGAAGGCGCTGCGGGAACCGTGTGACCGGGCGGAGCTTCTGACCGCAAAGAAATACTGGCCGTTCCCCACCTACGCAGACCTGCTGTTTTCCGATATGTAAGGAGAGACTCTATGTGTTCGATCATGTGCTGCTGCGGCAGCGTTTCCTCATTTGATGCATTGAAGGCCGCGTTTTACAGATCCAAAGAGCGCGGGCCGGATGACAGCCGGATCATCGAGACCGGAACCGGAACGATGGCCTACCACCGGCTCGCGATCATGGATCTGACTTCGGACGGCATGCAGCCGTTCGAACTGGACGGAAGCTATTCGGTCTGCAACGGCGAGATCTACGGTTTTGCGGAGCTGAAAGAGATGCTGCAGGCGAAGGGATACTCCTTCACCAGTGAGAGTGACTGCGAGATCCTGCTTCCGCTGTTCCGGGAATTCGGTACGGATATGTTCGGCATGCTGGATGCGGAGTTTGCCTGTGTGATCTATGACGCGGAGACGGATGCGTTTATCGCCGCCAGAGATCCGATCGGGATCCGTCCGCTGTTTTATGGTTATGATGAGAACGGTTCGATCCTGTTTGCAAGCGAAGCCAGAAATCTGTGCGGTCTGACAGAGCAGATCCGGCCGTTCCCGCCGGGACATTATTACAAAGACGGAGAATTTGTCTGCTATTGTGATATCGCTGCCGTGGATACGGTCTGCCGCGACGACGTGGAAACAGCCTG
>DFKM01000157.1:0-9200 GCA_002373555.1 Lachnospiraceae bacterium UBA3645 | reverse complement strand
CTGCTCTCGGGCGGCCTGGATTCCTCGCTGGTCTGTGCGATCGCGGCAAAAGAAAGTGAACGGCCGATCGAAACCTTTGCCATCGGCATGACGGAGGACGCGATCGACCTGAAATATGCCAGACAGGCAGCGGACTTCATCGGCAGTCATCATACGGAGATCTATATGACGCCGGAGGAAGTGACCGCCTCGCTGGAGAGAGTCATCAGCATTCTGGGCACCTTCGATATCACGACGATCCGTGCGAGCATGGGCATGTATCTTCTCTGTAAGGGCATTCACGAAAAGACGGATCTGCGTGTGCTGCTGACAGGAGAGATCTCCGACGAGCTCTTCGGATACAAATATACGGATTTTGCGCCGTCAGCCGGGGAATTCCGGAAGGAATCCGAGAAGCGGGTCCGGGAGCTCTATATGTATGATGTGCTCCGCGCGGACCGGTGCATCGCGGACAACTCGCTGGAGGCCCGCGTACCGTTCGGCGATCTGGATTTCGTGCATTATGTCATGAGTCTGGATCCGGAGATCAAGATGAACAGATACGGCAAGGGCAAGTATCTGCTGAGGCATGCATTTGAGGGAACCGGGCTGCTGCCGGATGAGATCCTCTGGAGAGAGAAGGCGGCTTTTTCCGATGCGGTCGGACATTCCATGGTGGATTATCTGAAGGAATACGCGGACACGCAGTATACGGATGCGGAATTCGAAGCCGGCTGCGCGAGATACGGGCATGCAAGACCGTTTACGAAGGAATCGCTGCTGTACCGGGATATTTTTGAGAAATATTATCCCGGACAGGCGGAAATGGTCCCGGATTTCTGGATGCCGAATAAGAACTGGGAAGGGTGCGATGTGAACGATCCTTCCGCGAGAGTGCTGTCCAACTACGGCGACAGCGGAAAATAGTTTTTCGGGAGGTTATTATGTGCGGAATCGTTGGCTTCGCAGGACTGCGCGATGCAGCGCCCGTCCTGCTCGACGGATTAAAGAAACTGGAGTACAGAGGCTATGATTCAGCCGGTCTTGCCGTCATGAAAGACGGCACGATCAGCGTGACCAAAGTCAGCGGCCGGATCGCAAGTCTCTGCGAACGTACCGATGAAGGAAGATCCATGCCCGGATTTACCGGCATCGGTCACACCCGGTGGGCGACACACGGAGCGCCCACGGAGGAAAATGCCCATCCGCATCTTTCCAATGACGGAAGGTTCGCGATCGTTCACAACGGCATCATCGAGAATTATATTCAGCTGCGGGAGGAACTGATCGGACAGGGTTATCATTTCGACAGCGAGACGGATACGGAAGTGATCGTTCATCTGCTGGAAATGTATTACAGGGGCAATATGCGGAAGACGCTCATTAAGGTCGTGAACCGCCTGAAGGGCTCTTACGCGCTGGGCGTCCTCTGCTCGGATGAACCGGAGAAGATCTACGCCGCCAGAGAAGCCAGTCCGCTGATCATCGGGCTCGGATTGGATGAAAATTATTTCGCCTCGGATGTGACCGCGCTCGTCGCGAACACCAGAAATGTCATCTACATGGATGACGGCGATTTCGCGGAGCTGTCCGGGGACTCCGTCGTAATCTTCGACGGTACGGGAAGGACCGTATCGAAGGAGAGCACTAGGATCAGCTGGGATGTCCAGGCCGCGGAAAAAGGCGGATTTGATCATTTCATGCTCAAGGAGATCATGGAACAGCCCGGCGCCGTGAAGGCGACGATCGCACCGAGGATCAGCGAAGGCAGGATCGTTTTCGATGAGATCGATATCTCGTCGGCGGAGCTTGCGGATATCCGGAAGACCGTGATCACGGCCTGCGGATCGGCCTATTATGCGGGTTGTGCCGGCAAATATGCGCTGGAAAAACTGACGGGGATCCCGGTGGAAACAGCGCTTGCGAGTGAGCTCCGGTACAGCGATCCGCTGATTGACGAGCATACGCTGGTGATCGTGATCTCCCAGTCCGGCGAGACGGCGGATACCATCGCCGCGATGAAGGAATGCCGCGCCAGAGGCGCGAGAGTGCTCGCAATCGTGAATGTCGTCGGCAGCACGGTGGCCAAGCTGGCCGACCATACCGTCTATACCTGGGCGGGGCCGGAGATCGCGGTCGCCACGACGAAGGGATATACCACGCAGGTGACGGTTCTTTACATGCTGGCGGTCTTTTTCGGAGAAAAGCTTGGCAGAGTGTCGAAAAAAGAATATGATAAATACATGATGATGATCGCGAGGCTCCCCAGACATATCCAGCAGGCGATCGACATGAACCCGCTGGCAGCTGCCCTCGCGAAAAAATATCACAGCAGCAAGGCGCTGTTCTTCATCGGGAGAAATACGGATTATGCCATCGCGCTGGAGGGTGCGCTCAAGATGAAGGAGATCTCCTATCTGCATGCGGAAGCTTACGCGGCCGGAGAGCTCAAGCACGGAACGATCGCGCTGATCGAGGAGCATACGCCGGTCATCGCGCTCTGCTGCAATCAGAAGATCATGGAAAAGACGCTCAGCAATATTGTCGAGGTCAAGGCCAGGGGCGCAGAAGTGCTCGCGCTGACATTCCGGGACAACCAGAAGATCCTGTCGGAGGCGGATGATCTGCTGTTCATCCCGAAAGTGGATTCCATCTTCTCGGCGGTGATCGAGATCCTGCCGCTGCAGCTGCTGGCGTATTATGTGGCAAGGGAAAACGGATGCGATATCGACAAGCCGAAGAACCTGGCGAAGTCGGTAACGGTTGAATGATCGCGCAAGCTATGAGCCGGGCGAAGACGTTGGATGTCAGGATGCGGGGGCGGAGCTCACGGCAGACTGGCAGCCAGCGGATTCATGCGGCGACAGCCGCGTTGAGAACGTTTCGAAGAAACGTTCGAACCGGCTCGCAGAGAGATCGAACCGGTTTTGAGAAAGTGAAAGAAAGGAACAAACCATTGGAAAAGATTCTCGTCCTCGATTTCGGCGGCCAGTATGACCAGCTCATCGCCCGCCGCGTGCGTGATCTGCATGTCTATGCGGAGATCAGGCCTTACAACAAGATCACACTTCAGGAGATCAGAGAGACCGGCTATGTCGGCATCATTTTCACCGGCGGTCCGAACAGCGTTTACAATCCCGCTTCTCCGCACTATGATCCGGAGATCCTGAACGCCGGCATTCCGATCCTCGGCATCTGCTACGGCTGCCAGCTCATGGCGTATATGGCGGGCGGCACAGTCTGCGATGCAGGAGAATCGGGAGAATACGGAAGGACGGAGCTGATCGTTTCTGAGCCGGAGAATCCCCTGTTCGGCGGCATTCCCGAAAAAAGCATCTGCTGGATGAGCCACAAGGATTTTATCAGTGAACTTCAGGAGGGCTTCCGAGTGACAGCGGTCACGGATCAGTGTCCGACGGCAGCCATGTGCAACGCGGAAAAGAAACTCTACGGCATCCAGTTCCATCCTGAGGTCACGCATAGCGAGTATGGGCAGAGGGTCTTTTCAAACTTCCTGTATAAGATCTGCGGCTGCGCGGGGGATTATATCGTTGAAGACTATACGCAGCAGATCATAGAGAAATACCGCCGCGAACTTGCCGGAAAGAAGGTACTGCTGGCTTTATCGGGCGGTGTGGATTCGTCGGTCACGGCAGCGCTGCTGCATGCGGCGATCGGTGATGATCTGATCTGCGTATTCGTGGATCACGGTCTGCTGCGCAAGGGTGAAGGCGATCTTGTGGAGCAGACATTTAAAGGAAGATTCGGCATGAACCTGATCCGCGTAAATGCGGGCGGCAGATTCCTGGCGAAACTTTCCGGCGTTCTCGATCCGGAGGCAAAGCGGAAGATCATCGGCGAGGAATTCATCCGCGTCTTTGAAGAGGAAGCGAAAAAGATCGGCCATGTTAATGTGCTTGCCCAGGGAACCATCTATCCGGATATCATTGAGAGCGGGAAGGGCGATTCCGCCGTCATCAAGAGCCACCACAATGTCGGCGGGCTGCCGGATGTGATTTCCTTTGATGAGATCGCGGAGCCGTTAAAAGATCTGTTCAAGGACGAAGTCAGGAAGGCCGGCATGGCGCTGGGACTTCCTTATGAGCTGGTGTGGCGGCAGCCGTTCCCGGGGCCGGGGCTGGGCGTCCGCGTGATCGGCGATATCACGGAAGAGAAGCTTGTAATCCTGCGGGATGCGGATGCGGTCTTCCGGGAGGAAGTGGATAAGCTTCCGCAGGAGAAACGGCCGGCGCAGTATTTCGCAGTGCTGACGGACACCCGCAGCGTCGGTGTGATGGGCGATTTCCGGACCTACGGATATACGGTCGTGCTGAGAGCCGTGGATACGGACGATTTCATGAGCGCGGAATGGAGCCGGCTTCCTTATGAAGTTCTGGAGCGCGCGAGCAGCCGGATCACAAATGAGGTGCCCGGCATTTCCAGAGTGGTGTATGATGTGTCGAGTAAGCCGCCGGCGACGGTGGAATGGCTGTAGCAGACCGATAAGAAGATGATGCACGGGAACGATCCGGCATTGGCCGGGGAACGATCGTGCACAGGCTGTCCGGAAGGGGTTGCCGCGCTGAACCTGGCCCGGCAGCCCCTTCTTTTTATGCAGCAACTTTTCTGGCGGTAATTGTATAACATACAGATTTCTGTTACAATTAAAATTAAATATGTGACAGCTTGTGCGGTGTGATTCGCAGATTTTCGATATTGCTGCCGAAGTGAATCAGACAGCAGGACCGGCTTTCAAACGGTAGAAAGGCGATCGATGAAAACAGATACGAAAATGATTTCCGGATTGTTTTTTAAACTGCTTCCGGTACAGATCCTGCTTGTGGCGATCGGCAGCATCAATTCTCTGATCGACGGCGCTATGGCGGGCCATTATATCGGTCCGATCGCCATGGCCATGATCGGATTGTATGCGCCGGCGGTCAAGATCATTGAAACGATCAATGCGGTCCTGCTTGGCGGATCGCAGATCCTGTGCGGTCAGTTCCTGGGGAAAAATCAGATCGACAGAACACGCAGCGTGTTCTCGCTGGATATGACTGTGCTGGTCCTGCTGTCGGCCGTATTTACCGCGGTCAGTGTGCTGGCGCCGCGTATGATCGGGGGAATTTTAGGCGCAGACGGAGAAACAATGCAGGGACTGGCAGCGTATATCGTCGGTATGGCCCCGGGCATCCTGCCGTGGATCATGTCGATGCAGCTGACCGCCTTTCTGCAGCTTGAGCAGCAGCAGAACCGTACGTATGCCGGTATAGCGGTCATGGCGGCAGCCAATATCGGGCTGGATTATCTGTTTGTTTGTGTGCTGCATATGGGCATGCTTGGCCTCGGGCTGGCGACATCGCTGAGCAACTGGGCCGTTCTGCTCGTCCTGGGATCGTATTATTTTGGCGGGAAGGCCGTGATCTCTTTCCGGTGGGCGGGGATCTTATGGAGCGATTTGAAAGACATCGTAAAGATCGGTTTCCCCGGGGCGATCGTTACTTTCTGTCTGGCTGTGCGCGGTGTCGTGCTGAATACGATGCTGCTGCGCTGTGCGGGCAATGACGGCGTGAGCGCGCTTTCCGCGCTGAATACATGCGGGGGGCTGCTGTATGCCGCTTCAGCAGGACTCGGCGCAGCGACCAGACTGCTGTGCAGCATCTATATCGGCGAGGAGGACAGGACCAGTCTGGTCATTGTGATGCGGACGGCCCTGCTGCGGGGGACCGCGCTGGTCTGCGGTGCTGCCGCGCTGGTATTCGTTCTGGCGGGACCGATTACGGGGATCTTTTTCGACGATCCGGCCTCCAATGTGTACCGGCTGACGGTCCTGCTGTTCCGGATCTATCCGTTCTGCATGCCGCTGACGGCGATCAATGTGATCATGGTCAATTACTTCCAGAGCGCATCCCGTATGAAGATCGTACATATTCTTTCCGTTCTGGACGGCCTGGCCGGTACGGTCCTTTCCTCGCTGGTCCTGGCACCCGTTATGGGCGCAGCGGGCATCTGGATCGCGCATGTGCTGAACGGGATTTATACGCTGATCGCGGCGTTTATGCATGCCCGGCTTGTCAATGGAACGTTCCCGCGTTCCGTTGAAGAACTGCTTGCGATCCCGGATACATTCGGCGTAGCCGAAGATCAGCGGCTTTCCATTTCCATCCACAATGAACAGGAAGTCACGGATACGGCGCGGCTGGTCATGGATTTCTGCCGCAGGATCGGCATCGATCCGAAACATGCGGTCTATGCCGGATTGTGCATGGAGGAAATGGCCGGGAATATTGTACAGCACGGATTTCCGGATGGAAAAAAGCATCTGGTAGACGTCCGTGTCGTGAACCGGACAGACGGACTGCTGCTCCGGATCAAGGATGACTGCAGAGCGTTCGATCCGAAAGAGAAGCTTGCGCTGATCGATCCCGAGGATGTAACGCATAATATCGGACTTCGCATGACGGCGCGTTTCGCAAGGGAGATGTCCTACAGCAATGTGCTGGGATTAAATGTACTGACGATACTTTTATAGCAAAAGCATGTTCCAGCGGAAAGGCGGGAGAGAATGGCGAGATCAAGTTTTTCAGAACATCTGCAGGAAGAGCTGAAGAAATACGGCGGCATCATGGTTCCCGTAAAGGCGGGGCTGGCGGAGCGGCTTCTGTTGAAAAAGATGCCGGTTGCCTGGCTCCATCCGAATCCCGAGGATGAATTTTCTTTTCCGGAGATCGGACCGAACCCGGGGATTATCAACAAATATATTTCCCTGTACAAACAATACGGGGATATGTACAGACCGGAGGATCTGGCAAAGGAGCCGCTGATGGTCGAGAAAGTGCATCCGGACGGCTATATGCTCTTGAACGGACATCACCGTTGGGCGGCCTACTGGAGCCTGGGCGTGAAGCTGGTGCCGGTCTCGATCATCAATCTGACGCAGGAGACGGATATTGAACAGATGATCCGCGATTCGAAGCACGACAGGCGCGCGACCCTGGATCTGGATGAAGTTGTTTTCTGCCATGACGATGAGCCGTATGAGAAACCGCGCGGCGGCGTTTTCGGGCGGAGCAGCAGTAAAAAGATCCGGCTCGGGATCCCGAAGATCCTCCATCTGCTGTCCCGGAAGGGCTATGATATCTGGGTCTATTCGGCGAATTATTATTCCATGGACGATGTTCAGAATCTGTTTCAGCGGTATTCCGTGAAGGTGGACGGCGTTATCACGGGAACCGGACGGAAAACAAAGGAAAGTACGGAATCCAGGAAACGGGTGGAGAATCTGTTTTCCAGCCGCTATACGCAGACGCTGCATATCGACCGGGACATGATCCTGCGTACCTTCGCCGATTCAAAGGATTTTGAAGAATACCCGGTGACGGAAAACGGGAACGGCTGGCCGCGGGCTGTCCTGGCGTCCCTCAGGGAGATGGAAAAACATGGAAAAGCAGAAGGATAAGATGCGCGTTTCCTTCGATCTGGATGAAGTCCTGTTCGTTTCCCCGGCCACCCATAAAACAGAGCCGCCGCTTTCTTTTCCGTTGAACAGGATCTACACGGAAAGACTGCGGCTCGGAACGCCGGAACTGATACGGACGCTGCGGAAAATGGGCTATGAAGTCTGGATCTACACGTCTTCCTTCCGTTCGGAGCGGTATATCAGGCATCTGTTCCGTCTGTACGGCGTCGTGCTCGACGGGATCGTCAACGGGACCAGGCATCTGCGGGAAGTTCAGCGGGGGCATTCGGAGACCCTGCCGCAGAAGATGCCCGGCCGGTACAGGATCTCGCTGCATATTGATGATGAAGCGGTCATCTGCACGATGGGACGGCAGTACGGCTTCAATGTCTATCAGCTGGAAGCGGAGGACGATCAGTGGAAAGAGAAGATCATTGAACGGGCGGAGGAGATCCGGAGGATGCTGCCGGGCTGACAGTTTTGCAGAATCTGTCATTCTATGGGATAATCAGGGAAATGGTTCTGATCACAAATATTTTAAGGAGGAAAACGATGAAAAAGATGCGAAGAAATCTGGTGCTGCTGTTCCTGCTGGCTGCAGCCGTACTGCTTCTGCCCGGAATGAAAGCACAGGCGATCGGCAGAGCCGTCGTACTGGACCAGGAAAAGATCATCCTGTGCCCCGGTGACAAGCAGACGATCCATATGTTCGTCGGGAACGGAACAGTCCAGCCGGAGAAATGGAAAAGCAGCAACAAGAAGGTCGCCACGATCTCGAAATCCGGCGTCATCAAGGCAAAGAAAGCGGGAAAGACCGTGATTACCTGCAAGACCGGATACGGTTATGACCTCACCTGTCAGGTTACTGTAAAGAAGCGTGTGGATATGTCGAAATATCTGAATAAAAAATACACGAAGCTTCTGAAAAAAACAAAGCTTGCACAGCGTGCAGCGAGCGATCTGTATGTGTTCGAAGACAATTCGCTGTTCTTCCGTTACGATAAATCAACGAAGAAGATCACCGTCCTGCAGAACAATTACGACCGGACCCTGTCACTCTACGGCGTTACGCTTGGGATGAAACCAGGGACTGCAAAGAAGTATCTTCTGAAGGCAGGATGTAAATTCATAGAGAAAAAACCTTATCCGGCTGTGACCGACTGCATCTTCAAAAAGAGCGGCCATACGATCACGGTGAAACTGAGAAACGGAAAAGTAGACTGTGTACAGTGGAACAGATAGATCCGAAGCGGACACAGGGGATATAACAGTCCGGTAAAAATCGCAATACGGACAGGAAATAGCCGGCGGAGCAGCCGGGAAGGCAAAACTTGACACCCTTTTTCCGCGGGTGTATAATCTGGTGCATAAAGGCAAAGGCGTCTTTTGTATTGATTACAGAAGGCGTCTTTGCCTTTTCTTTTGGGAAAAAGGAGAACGATCATGACAAAATACATCTTTGTGACCGGCGGCGTGGTTTCCGGTCTGGGAAAAGGACTGACAGCTGCATCACTCGGAAGACTTCTGAAGCAGCGCGGCCTGAAGGTCGCTGCGCAGAAACTGGATCCGTATATCAATGTGGATCCCGGCACGATGAGCCCCTTCCAACACGGCGAAGTCTATGTGACGGAGGACGGCGCGGAGACCGATCTGGATCTCGGACACTATGAGCGTTTCATCGACGAAGATCTGAACAAATATTCCAATCTGACGACCGGCAAGGTGTACTGGAATGTACTGAACAAGGAGCGCAGGGGCGAAT
>DFKM01000201.1 GCA_002373555.1 Lachnospiraceae bacterium UBA3645 | reverse complement strand
TGATCAACTATCCGAAGGATTTCGGCAAGATCTGGAACAAAGCCGGTATGACATTCTTCAACGTTCTGGTCATGCTGCTCGGTATCTGCTTCTACCTGGCTGTCTTCAATATGACCAGATTCACCGGTCCTGACGGCGCCAGCGTAGTTGCACTCGGCATGCCCGGCGAAGGCTTCGAAGTAGCTGTACCTTCCATGGTCAACTCTCTGGCAAGCTTCCTGACCGGTATCTTCCCGCAGTTCCTGATGAAGAACATGTATCTGATCTTCCTGCTTCTTGTAGTTCCGATCATCTTCTTCGTACCTTATCAGGTCTACAATGCCATGTATCCGCTCTTCATCTCCATCGGCGCAAGTTTCGGCATCGCTCCGATCGCCATCATTGCTCCTTTCGTCTGCAATCTGGCTGCGGCTACATCCAACACACCTATGAACTCCGCTACCTACGTAGGCTGCTCGCTCTGCGAAGTAGAGGATGTCAAGGGATACTGTGTCTATGCAGGTGTCATCATGTTCTTTGTCAACCTGCTGTCCATGGTACTCGGCATCGTCTTCGGACTTGTACATCTTTGATCCATGGATCTGAACAATCAATAAACACAACAGAAAGGGCACCCATGCGGTGCCTTTTCTCCTATGAGGGAGCAATGGAATGTGGATCAAGGATTTTAATTCAGAGCGTGACAATCCGCTGAAAGATCCGCCTTTTGTCGAGATCACGCATCTGTGCTACAGCGACATTCTGCCTGCATGGGAATATCCGTGGCATGCACATCCTTATGAATATGAGATCACTTTCATCATGAAAGGAAAAGGCCGGCTGGTGATCAACGAGGAGGAGACACCGGTACAGGAGGGCGATATCTATGCCATCCCGCCGAATGTATATCATAAGAATATTGCGGTCGACGATGCCGGAATGGAATATCTGGTGATCCGTTTTAAACAGAATGATGACAATACGGAACTGCACAGGTTCTTCTCCGAGCTGGGTCCTGCCATTGCCAGAAGCGGCAGCTACTATGAATATTTCAGAAGCTCCTGTCAGATGCTCCTGAATCTGCATGTATCCAACGGCGGCACGGCAGATGAAACGCTTCAGACGATCTGTCTCGGAATGATCAGTCTTGTCAGAATGCTGCTTGAGAACCGCGCGCTGACGATCCGGACCAAGTCAGACTTTTCCATGAACGACATGCTGGTCTATATTACGGAACACTGTGAAGAGAAGATAACGCTGCAGTCACTGTCGAAGAAGTTTTCGATCAGTTCGTCGCATCTGTCCAGGATCTTTACGCAGGCTTTTCACTGTTCGCCGATCGATTATCTGATCAACGCCAGAATGGCCAGGGCGACGGAGTATCTCGGCCGGACGGAAAAATCCGTGGCCGAGATCGCACAGCTGGTAGGATACGATAATCGTTTCTATTTTACCAATCTGTTTACCAAACGCATCGGCTGCTCGCCGACGGAATACCGCGAGCGTCTTGCAAGCAAGGATCTTCCGAAAAATACGGAAGAGATCACGTGGCACAAATAACCTTCAGGAGGAGACATAAGCATGGAAAGAAAATTTCCGAATCTCTGCAAACCGCTTCAGGTAGGCATGGTGACCTTCCGCAACCGTATGTGGTCTGCGCCTATGGGCGGCACCGATATCACAAAAGACGGCTGCATCGGTCCGATGTCCACGAAGTTTTATGAATACCGCTCCAAGGGCGGCGCGGGAGCTGTTACGGTTTCCGAATGCATGGTCCATCCCGAGACCGACGGCTCTCATGCATACCATATCGATCTGGCGGTTCCTGGCAATCTGGCAAGCCATACCATGACCGCGGATGCCATCAAGCGCCACGGCGGGATCCCCAGCCTGGAGCTTTCCCACTCCGGACAGTTCGCCGGCACTTACATGACCGATAAGAAAAAACAGAAGGAGATGGTGCAGTACGGCGTCAGTCCTTCCGTGCGTGCTGACGGGATGGAGATCCGTCCTCTGACAAAGGAGCAGATCGATGATATCGTGCGCTCTTACGGCGAAGTCGCGGGCAACGCAAAGAGAGCCGGGTATGAAATGCTCATGGTGCACGGCGGTCACGGATGGCTGATCAACCAGTTCCTTTCCCCGCTGTTCAACAAGAGAGAAGATGAATACGGCGGATCCCTGGAAAACAGGACCAGATTTGCGAAGGAAGTCCTCACCAGCGTCAGAAACGCTGTCGGTCCCGGATTCCCGATCGAATTCCGCATGAGCGGCGCAGAGTTCTGCGAGGGCGGTTATGATCTCGATGAAGGCGTCCGGATCGCGCAGGAGATCGAGCCTTACTGTGATATCATCCATGTTTCTGCGGGTACCTATCAGAAAACCTTCGGCATCACGCATCCTTCGTCCTTCGAGGACCATGGCAGAAATGTCTATCTGGCTGCCGAGATCAAAAAGCATGTCAGCAAGCCTGTCGCAACGATCGGCGGCCTGACAGATCCTGCCATGATGGAAGAGATCATCGCTTCCGGCAAAGCCGATATCTGCTACATGGGACGTCAGCTCCTGGCGGATCCGTATTTTCCCCGCAAGGTATACGAGGGACGCGACGAAGAGATCAAGCACTGCCTGCGCTGCTTCGTATGTATGGCGGAGCGTGCCGCAACATCTACACGCCGCTGCTGCATCAATCCTGTGATCGGACGTGAGAGCGACGGCATGGAGATCACCCCGGCACTGGAAAAGAAGAAAGTGCTCGTTGTCGGCGCCGGCCCCGGCGGAACGGAAGCTGCGCTCACAGCGGCAAAGCGCGGTCATGAAGTCATTCTGTGTGACGAAAATGAGGAAGTGGGCGGCATCTTAAAGAGCGAGAGAGCACTGCCCTTCAAGTATGAGATGTATCAGCTCGGCGTGACGCAGGAAATCCTCTGCAGAAAAGCGGGCGTCGATATCCGTCTGAATACAAAGGTGACCCCGGAGTATGCGAAGTCGCTGAACGCGGATGCGATCATCATTGCCGTTGGTTCTGAACCGCTCGTTCCTCCGATTCCCGGTCTGCGGGACGGAAAGAACGTTGTGATCGTCAATAACTATTATAAAGAGAAGGATAAAGTTGCCGATGAAGTCGTCGTCTTCGGCGGCGGCCTGGCCGGCTGCGAAGCGGCTGTCCATCTCGGCATGGAAGGCAAGAAAGTGCATCTGGTCGAAATGCGGGATGTGCTCGCGCCGGATGCCAATGTCCGTCATCGTCCGCTCCTTCTGAAGGAGATCGACAAGTATGTTACCGTACATACCGGTTACAAGGGACTGGAAGTGACAGAGGACGGCATTATCTGCGAAGATAAGAATGGAGAGAAGCATCTCGTTCCCGGAAAGACCGTGATCTGTGCGCTCGGACAGAGAGCCCGGAGCAAGGCAGCCGAAGAGCTTCTCGACTGCGCGCCCTGGACGATCCGGATCGGAGACTGCAACCGTGCATCGACGATCACGAATGCGGTTTATCAGGGGTATCACGCAGCACTTGATCTGTAAAGAACGTCCTGCTGCATACAGAAACGGGCTGTCGCATCAGATGATG
>DFKM01000225.1 GCA_002373555.1 Lachnospiraceae bacterium UBA3645 | reverse complement strand
GCGTATTAATCAGCGTTTACTCAAGCGGCATTGCTGTTGACGCGGGCAGCAGATTATGCTAAATTGTTTTATAGATAATGAAATAATTCAACTCTTTCAGACGAGCTGTCGGGAAAAAGGCCCGGGCATAGAGCTTTCGGCAGTCGGCTGTATCAACTATACAGCAATAAGGTTGGATGATCCGATGAAGAAACGGTTTTTTAACCTGATATTGGTTTGTTTTCTTCTCTCCGCGCTTCCTTGTCTCAGGCAGGAAGCCCACGCGGCCTCCTATATGAGCAATAAAACAGAGATCCCCGTGGACCTTGAGGTCTCCGGGGCCGAAGCGCTTTGTCAGACGGAGGACGGTTATGTCTGGATCGCCCAGTACTCCGGCCTGACCCGCTATGACGCGAAGGGATTTGAAACCTACAAGAGCTTTTCCTATGGCGGTCAGGAATACGCCATCATCAATGTCCGCTCGCTGGCCGCCAAGGGCAGTACGCTGTATGTGGCAACCTCCGAGCATGTCTTTGTCTACAGGGACAGCCATTTTGAGCCGCTGGTTCTCAACCCCGGCGTCATCGTCGATATCCTGCTTGACGAAGCGAACAACCTGCTGTATATCTCCACGCAGGACCACGGCGGCATCATCTATCAGATTGCCAGCGGCACACAAGTCACCATTCCCGGCACAGAGGGCATCACGATCCGTGATATCGCGCTTGGCGCTGGTTTCGGCGATTACTACTATCACACGGATGAAGGCGTCTACAGCAAAGACGGCACGGAGATCGTGTCAAATCCGCGCGTCATTGAGATCTATTCCCACGGCTCCACGCTTTTCATGGCGGAAGATACCGGTGTCATTCATCGCTATGATATGAAGCAGCAAAGCTTTCTCAGCGACCTGATCATTCCCGATCAGGTCAATCAGATGCTGTATTCCGAAGAAGACCAGATCCTCTTCGTCGCCTGTGAGAAGAACGGCATTTACTGCGTGGATCTGAGCACGGATGAGCCGGTCATTACGTTGGCCGGGGATCTGGAAAGCAAGAGCCAGCTGGTGGATCTGATGATCGACTACGAGGGGAACCTGTGGGTAGCCTCTCACTACATCGGCGCCTCCGGCGTGTCCATCATCACGAGAAACGCGCTGTCCGAGCTGCTCTACGACGATCCGGTCTGGCAGTCCCTGAACGCCCCGCCCGCCTTCGACCGCAACGTCTACGCCGTTGAAAAATACGGCGATATCCTGTACATTGTCGCCGGCACCAGGATCTACCGATACGACCTGAATACCAATGAAATCCTGCCGGACAACAGCATCATGCAGGCCATCGACGCCTTTGCCGACGCCAAAACCCAGGAGGGCCGCGCCCAGGGCGACAGCAATTTTACCTTTTCCTATTCACCAAAAGATGTCGAAGTCTTCCGGGACAAGATCTATTTTGCCGTATCCAGCATCGGCCTGGTGGAATACGATCCGCGTACCGAGCAGGTCGTGATTTATGACGCGGACTACGTCGCCGAACACCACGGGAAGCTGGTCGGCAATCCGGATCTCTCGATCACAAACACCGTCCGCTGTATGCGCAGCTTCGACGATTATCTGGCTCTCGGGTATATCAGGGGCGTCATGCGCTTTGATGGTGAAACCTTCTCCGTCATGCACGTCGGCTCCAACGTCCTGTACATCAACAAGACGAAGGACGGTCAGCTCCTGTTTGACAAATCCCAGGGGCTCTACGTCATCGACGACGATTTTTCCGCCGCCGAGGAGATCCCCACGGAAAAAGGCATCACCGGCAACCGGCTGAAATTCCTTGTGGACGGCGACAATCTCTACTACACGCTCAACAGTCGGCTGTTTCGTTTGAACACCGCAAGCGAAAACAGCGTTTCCGAGGAGATCGTCATTCCGTATATCAAAGGCTCCATCGTCGAGCTGGCCAAGATCCGATGCAGCGATGCAACCGGCGGTACGGAGTACAAATACATCATCGGCAGCCAGACGCAGCTCTATGTCGCCGATTCCCTGGACGGGAACCGCCTGACAGACTACGCCTCCTACGATTCCACCAACGGCCTGCAGCCCATCATTGCGAATACCTCCGGTTACTACGACGAGGCGGAGCAGAAGTACTATCTCCAGTCGACGAGCGGTATTTTTGTCTACGACTTCAGCCTGACAAGAAACGTGCCGCCTCCGGTCAAAATTGCGGTATCCTCCGTCGACCTGGACGGGACGGAGTATCACGGAAACAGCATAGCTGTCGGCAAGGACGTATACCGCGTCGCCTTCAATCTCTCCATTCTGGGCTTCCGGCCGAACAACGGCCACACCGTCTATTACAAGCTTAACGGCATTGACAGCGATTTTACCGAATTTTCGGACGACAACCGGAGCATCTACTATACGAATCTCCCCGGCGGAAGCTATGACTTCCAGGTGTATGTAACTGATGAGTACGGACAGGAATCCAACCGCATCGAAATCCATCTGGAAAAAGAGAAAAAGGTCTACGAGCAGTGGTGGTTCTGGATCGTTCTGGCTGTCATCGTTGCGGCCGTGGTGTATTTCATTGCCTCGCTGTATGTCCGTTATAAGACCAGACAGGCTCTGAAGCGGCAGCTGGAATACAAGAATATCACCGTAGAAGCCATTCAGGCGATCGCCCGCACCATCGACGCGAAGGACGAATACACCAACGGTCACTCCATCCGCGTCGGCGCTTATTCCAAAATCATTGCCGAGCATCTGGGCATGAGCTCCGATGAAGTCGACAACATCTACTATATCGCCCTGCTCCATGACATCGGCAAAATTGCGATCCCGGACAAGATCCTCAACAAGCCGGGCCGTCTCACCGACGAGGAATTTGCCATCATGAAGAGCCACACGACGCGCGGGGCCAGGATCCTCAGCGGCATCTCGACGATCCCGCACATCATCGAGGGGGCAAAATCCCATCACGAGAAATACGACGGCACAGGCTATCCCGAAGGGATCTCCGGCGAGAATATCCCGCTCGTGGCCAGGATCATCTGCTGCGCGGACTGCTTTGACGC
>DFKM01000125.1:999-3670 GCA_002373555.1 Lachnospiraceae bacterium UBA3645 | reverse complement strand
CCGATGTGGTCAACACATATGAAAAAGGCGAGCTGATCAGGGTGCTGAGAGACTACGGGGAGGAAAAATTCGCGCCGCAGATAGCAGCAAATATCGTAAAGAGAAGAGGAGAAAGACCGATCGCCACCACCATGGAACTGGTGGAGATCATCCGGGCTTCCGTGCCGATGAAGATCCTGCGGACGGAAGGCCATCCGGCCAAGAAGACATTTCAGGCCATCAGGATCGAAGTGAATGACGAACTGAATGTCCTGCGGGACGTTCTCGGCCGCATGATCGGGCGCCTGGCGCCGGGCGGAAGGCTGTCCGTCATCACCTTTCACAGTCTGGAAGACCGGATCGTGAAAACAGAGATGAAAAGGGCGGAAGATCCGTGCACCTGTCCGAAGAATTTTCCGGTGTGCGTGTGCGGAAAAGTCAGTATGGGGAAGATGATCACCAGAAAACCCATACTGCCGGATGAAGACGAGAGGGAGAGCAACCCGAGAGCCAAAAGCGCAAAGCTTCGGGTTTTCGAAAGAGGAGCGGACTGAAGGTCCGTAAAAAAGGTGGGAGAAAAATGACAGCAGCGAGGAGACGGATTCCGGAGGAGGAAGACATAAGATCCGGATCTGTTCTGTATATTGACGGCAATACCGTCCGCAGGACAGAAGTGGTCCCCGAGGAAAGACCGCAGGAGCAGGAACAGAAAAAACAGGGCGTCAGCTATCAGGTCAGACTGAACCGCGAAAGAGCGAGACACATGAGCCTTCCTTATGTTATGATGCTCACCGTGGCCATGGCTGTAACCGTCGTGCTGTGCTGCCAGATGCTGCAGGTCAGTTCGCATACGGCACAGACCAAGAAGAGGATCGCCGCGCTCCAGTCATCTGTGGATGCGCTCAGGATGTCAAACAATGCGATAGAGGACGGCGTGCGTATCTATACGGATCTGGACTATGTATACAGGGTAGCCACAAAGGAACTCGGCATGGTATATCCGACCGAGGAACAGGTTATCCGTTACAACAGAACAGAAAGCGAGTACGTACGGCAATATGAAGACATCCCGGAAGAATAACCCGGAGAGGGGAAATAAAAAAACCAAAAAAATAAGAGGTTTCATGAAGAAAAAGCTGGCGTACGCGTACATCATCGCGGCGTTAGCTTTATTTGTGCTTATAGGGGTCATGATCAGCTTGATCCTGGGGAAAGGAGAAGATTACAGCAAGATCGTCCTTTCCCAGCAGGGCTACAGCTCCACGGTGATCCCGTTCAAGCGGGGCACCATCATGGACCGGAACCAGACGGTACTGGCGGCCAGCGAGCAGGTCTATAACCTGATCCTGGATCCTTCGGTGATCAACCAGGGGAACGAGGATGATATCGAGGCCACGATCGAGGCGCTGGTCAACGTATTCGGTTATCCCAGGGAAGAAGTGGAGAAAGCGATCAGTGAAAACCCCGCCAGTGCCTATCTCCGTTATGAGAAAGAGATGACGGATGACAGGCGCGAGGCTTTTGAAACCTATCAGACAGAGCACAATAATGATGAGAAGGCTTCCGGCAAGATCACCGGGGTGTGGTTCGAGCCGGAATACCGCAGGGTCTACCCCTATGATACCCTTGCCTGCACGGTCATGGGCTTTTCCGGTGCGGACAGCACGAAGGGAAACTGGGGACTGGAGCAGTATTACAACGATATCCTTTCGGGCACGAACGGCCGCAGCTACGGCTATGTGAACGCGGACGGATCCGTTGACCGCACAACAAAGGAGCCTGTGGACGGCGCGACGATCGTCACTACGATCGATTATTCGGTCCAGCGGATCGTCGAGAACGCCATCGCGGATTTCATGAAGGAAAATACAGCGGAGAATGTCGCCGTGCTTGTCATGGATCCCAGAAATGCGGAGATTCTGGCACTGGCGTCGAATGATGTATTTGACCTGAATGATCCGAATGATCTCACACACATGTATACAGAAGCTGAGATCAGCGCAATGAGCGACAGTGAGAAGTCGGACGCGCGGAACGGGATGTGGCGGAATTTCGCCATCTCCGACAGCTTCGAACCGGGGTCGACGGCCAAGGTGATCACCACGGCCGCGGCCCTTGAGGAAAATCTCGCCGAAGGCGACAGTATATATGACTGCGACGGCGGTGAACAGGTCGTGGACCGCTATATCCGCTGCTCGCATACACATCATGAACTGGATTTTGTGGCTGCACTCGGAAAATCCTGCAACGATGTCATGATGCAGCTTGCAAAGAAAATGGGCAAGACCGTGTTCTGCGGCTATCAGGATCTCTTCGGATTCGGAAGGACGACAGGCGTCGATCTTCCCGGTGAATCCGCCGGCATCCTGTATTCGGAAGAAGATATGAGCCAGGTCGATCTGGCGACCAACTCTTTCGGACAGAACTATACCTGCACGATGATCCAGATGGCAGCAGCTTACTGCTCCATCCTCAACGGCGGCGCGTATTACAGACCGCATATCGTCAAGCAGATCATCAACTCCGACGGCGATATCCTGCAGGATTTCTCTAATACGGTCGTGAAGGAGACCGTCAGCAGTTCTTCTGCGGAGGTCCTGAAGAAGGGCCTGGAAATGGTCGTCACGTCCGGTACCGGTAAGGATGCCAGGATCCGCGGCTATTCCGTCGGCGGCAAGACCGGTACGGCGGA
>DFKM01000125.1:0-932 GCA_002373555.1 Lachnospiraceae bacterium UBA3645 | reverse complement strand
GGCAGCAAGAACTATGTGCTTTCCTTTATCGGGTTCACGCCCGTGGAAAGCCCGGAACTGCTCGTGTACGTGGTCGTTGACAATGCGAAGATGAAATCCGACAAGACGCATGTCTACACTGTCAAGGAAACGGCGGTGCCGCTGGAGCGGAAGATCATGGTCTCGCTTCTGGATTATCTGAATGTCACGCCGGCCATGATCACGGACGAGGAGACCGGCGAGACGCAGCCTGCCGTAAAGCCGGATGAAAACGGCAGGATCGATCACGGTGATGTGATCGAACCGTTGAATGATTCTCCCGGACAGTCCGAAGAGGACGACGATGCTGATGACGAGATGCCGGAGGGCGGCTTCATGGACGGCGAGGACAAGGGTCCGCCGAAGGAGCCTGAGACGGATCCCGCAGAGGCCGGTGAAGCCGCAGATGCGGAGGCAGCCCCTGAAGTCGGCGAAGTCGAGGATGCCACGGAGGGTGACGCCGAAGCCGGCGAGGGCGAGGATGCCGCAGAGGGTGATGCCGAAGCCGGTGAAGATGCGGATGCCGAAGGCGAAGATGCGGAAGATGCAGAAAACGCCGAAGAGGGAGACGCGGAAGACGGTGAAGGCGGAAATGCTGAGGACGGCGAAGACGATGAGAACGCCGGCGATGAAGATGAAAATGACAATATAGTACTCGGGGATGAGGAAGTCTGATCCGGAGGTTTTATGAAGACAGAGTTCGGGGTCGTAATGCCCATATTGATATCTTTTGTTATAAGTGCTGCACTCGGGAAGGTGATGATCCCCTTCCTGCACAGACTGAAGTTCGGCCAGCAGGTCAGGGATGACGGACCGCAGGCGCATCTGAAGAAGGCTGGTACGCCGACGATGGGAGGGATCTTCTTCCTGCTCGCAGTGATCGTGACGTCCCTCCTTTTCCTGCCGGGCCATCC
>DFKM01000209.1 GCA_002373555.1 Lachnospiraceae bacterium UBA3645 | reverse complement strand
CTCTCTTTTCTTGCTCACCCAGGACAGCAGTTTCCTTCCAGCTCTCTCTTCTTGCTCACCCAGGACAGCAGTTTCCTTCCAGCTCTCTCTTCTTGCTCACCCAGGGCAATAATCACTTTCCAGACCTCTATCCGATATGGCAAACAGACGAAATTTGATGCTCTGCTTTCGAAATCAACCGTCATTCCCATACAGCCACTTATACTGTTCTTCATCGAGCTCAAACAGTCTGCAGATATTCTCTTTTGCGAACACATCCCCCGCGCTCTTTGCCGGTTCCGCGATCCCGTCCCGCACGCACATCACCTGATCCGCTATTTTTTCCGCCAGCTCGATCTCATGCAGCGAAACGATTACCGCGACATTCTTCTCTTTCACAAGCTTTAAGAGGATCTGCAGAAGCTCCAGCTTGTGCTTGATATCCAGAAAACTCGTCGGCTCATCCATGATCAGGATCTCCGGCTCCTGGCAGATCGCCCGGGCCAGCAGCACCCGCTGTTTCTGCCCGTCGCTGATCTGATCGAAATACCGGCCGCCCAGATCCTCCACATTCGCCATGCGCATGGCTTCTCCGATGACCTCCCGGTCATGCGCCGAGAGCCTTCCCATCAGGCCGGTATACGGATACCGTCCGATACTGATCACATCCATGCAGGTCATCAGCTCCGGATCCACCTTCCCGGTCATCAGAAGCGACATCGTGCGCGACAGCTCCGCTTCTTTGATGTGTGACAGTTCCTTTCCTTTCAGGAAAACGTGTCCGCTGACCTGCGGCAGCTGTCCGCACAGGGTCTTCAGGATGGTCGATTTCCCGGATCCGTTCGGCCCGATCAGGGCGAGGATCTCGCCGGCATGAAGATCTATATTCACATTGCTGACGACAGCATGTCCGCTGTAGCCGGCATCCAGTTTTTCGGTATAAAGTATCCTGTCCATCTAACCCCGCCTTCCGCTTCTCTTCAGCATCGTCCAGATCACGATCGGCGCACCGAACACCGCCGTCACGGAGCTTAAGTTCAGTTCCGTCGGCGCGAACATCGTCCGCGCGATCAGATCACAGAACAGGCAGAATGCCGCCCCGCCGAGGAAGCATCCCGGGATCATCACATGCGGCTTCGCCGTCCTGAATATCCCCCGCATGATATGCGGCACGGCGATCCCGACAAAGGAGACCGGCCCGGCAAACGCGGTGACCAGCGCCGACAGGATGCTCGAGAGCATGATCAGCTCGAACCGGAATACCTTCAGGTTCACGCCGACATTGGCTGCGTAGGATTCCCCCAACTGATAGGCCGACATCGGTTTGGACAGCAGAAATGTAAGGACCAGCGTAACGCCCCCGACAACCGCCATCGTGCGCACGTTTCCCCAGTTCATACCCGAGAAACTGCCCATCGACCAGTTGTGCAGGTTCACGATATTGGAATCATCCGCAAAGGAAACGACGAAATCCGTGATGGCCGAACAGATATAGCCGATCATGACGCCGCAGATGACCAGCACGGACATCTTCTTCACACGCCCGGAGATCAGCAGGATCACCAGCATCGAGGCCAGCGCGCCGACAAACGCAGCGCCGATCATGGCAGCCGAACTGATCGCCCGGCCGGCCGTCATGCAGCTGATCATCACCAGCGCAAGCACGAGCTTCGATCCGGAGGAAATGCCGAGCACAAAAGGGCCGGCGATCGGATTTGCGAAAAATGTCTGCAGCAGAAAACCGGACACGGCCAGGGCCCCGCCCAGGATCAGCGCGGAAAGCATGCGCGGCAGACGGATACTCAAAATGATGCTGCCGTTGGTATCCGATCCGTCGCCGGAGGCCAGGATGCCCAGAATCTCCGCCGGCCGCACCGCCACGCTTCCGATATTCAGATTTAAGTACAGAAGCAGCAGGACTGCCGCCGTAAGGATCAGGAAGCCTGCTGTATACCGTTTCGTTCTGCTCATGTCACCGCTGCCGCAGGGCAGCCTCCTCAGTTCAGTTTATGGATGTACTCCAGGTCTTCTCCGTTTCCTGCAGTACCATTTATTATAGCATGCATTTCCAGGATCATGTCGGCGATCGCGGAGGATTCCTGGAACATATTTTTGCCGGTACACCAGACATTCCCCTCCTTTACGGCTTTAAAGCCGGCAAAAAGCTCGTCTTTTGCCAGGAGTTCGTCCAGATCCTGCAGCTCGGCATCGATCGAACTGTTATAGATCAGAATATCGGCGTCAGCGGCCGCCGCAAGAAACGCTTCCATCTGCATGTTCATGGTGGAGAGCATGTTGTCTTCCCCGCCGGTGTCTGTCAGGAAATAGGTGCCGCCCGCCAGGTCGATCATTTTGCTGATGTAGTCGCCTGGCTTTCGGACGACCGGCTGGCCGTTGCTGTTTATATAAAAGAAGACCACTGTCTTTCCCGTATTTTCAAGATCATCCAGTGCTGCAAGCTCTTTCGTCTTTTCATCAAAAAATGCCGCCGCTTCCTCATAATGGCCGGTCAGGATGCCGTAGAGCTTGATCCATTCCATCCTGCCGAGCGGCTCTGTTTCATAGCTCGAGCGCTCCACTATGACGGGGATCCCCAGCGATTCGAGCTTCTCCTTCACTTCGGGTGTATGATAAATCATTGTATTTTCCAGCGCCAGATCACAGCCTTCGGATACCAGGTATTCATAATCCGGGGCGCTGTATTTGCCTGCGTAGACGATTGTTTCGTCTTCCACGAGCTTCCGGATCTCTTCAATCGCCCAGTCCGACGCCTTCGTGCCGGTCATTTTCACCGAACCGATTGCGCCGGCTTTGAAGAACAGATCGGTGGCGGCCGACGACGCCAGATAGATATTGCCGTACGGATGCGCCACGTGGAAGCTGTCTTCGCCGATCGTGATGTCGAAGCTTCCGTCCTCGTTCTTTACCGCCTGAAACTCATGGGCGTATTTTAATTCCACAATACCAGAAGATGCAGCCGCAGCTGCATCTTCTTCCGCATTCGTAATCGATTTTGAATCAAATGTCAGGGTGTACTCGATCTCGTGCGGCTGGCTCATGGCCGTCGTATCCGCAGTGATCGCCACCGGGTAATCAAAAGCTGTGAGCGGAATCTCAAAGACGGAATTCCCCTCTGTATTGACCGGCAGATATTTCTCGCCGTCCTTGATCACATAGTCATAATTCGGGCTGGAAAATTCGATCCGGGCGATCGCTTTGCCGCCCTCGACTGTGAATTCACAGGGCGATGTCACGGATGCCTTTCCGGAGCCGCCGGCCAGTACGACGCCGGCCGTATAGGTTCCGTCCGCAAGACCGAGCGTTTCCACAGTCGTAAAGAAGCTTTCGTTAAATGCTTCCGCCGGGATCTGATCCGCCTTGAAAACGATTGTACGGCTGTACCATTTTTCCTTACGTTTGCTGTACGCTGCACAGTCGATCCCGGTATTCAGTGATTCGACCGGAACGGTAAAGGTATGCTTTCCGTCAGCTGTCTCCTCATAGGAAATATAATCGGATTCCGGCGCCGCGGCGGCTTCCTCCGGTGTTCCCGGATAGACATACAGATAGCCCGTACCGCCCATGGTCATGACAGCATACATGCTGCCGGACTCTACATGCAGCTCCGCCGATTCGATCTTGAACATGCTGGAGCTGGAAGCCGGTTCGACTGCGTAGACGCCGTCCTTCAGATCTGCCGCTGTTACGGGAACCGCGTTTTCATCGACAATATCTTCCGCTTCCACGGTCTCGCCTTCGCCGGCGACTTTGTCCGACGCAGTGGTGGTTTCCTGTGCGGCGGTCTCAGCCGCAGCTTCGGTTTTTGTTTCCGGTACAGCCTCGGTTTCTGTCTCCGCAGCCGTTTCGGCGGCGGTTTCCGCTTCGGCCGCGGCAGCTGTCTCTGCAGCGGTCGTTTCCGCCGGCGCAGCGGTATTTCCGGAACAGGCCGTCATGGCGAGGCATAATGTCATTGCTGTCAGAATAAACCATTTTTTCATTTTCTCACCTGCTGATATTTCCTGTCATCCAGAGCGGCTGCAGCCGCGAAGGATCCACCGCCTGCCGCACTCCGTTTTCGTAAAACCGCCTGCCGGGAGCGTGGATTCTTCGCAGACAAGTCTGCTCTGAATGACAGATTATTCATTATGATCCGTTTTCTGATTTACTGCAGGCTGTCCACAGCCTCCTGCGCATGCGCAGCGATCATTTCCTGGATCCCGGGCAGCTCGCCGAGACCGCGCAGCACGCACTCGACCTCAAAGCCTTCCTTCTCGAAGACGGACTTCCAGGAATCCTCCTCGTCACCGGCCATATCGTTGTTCGCATGGTCCCCACAGACGATCATCAGGGGCTCCAGAACGACCTTCTTATAACCGCCGTCCTTTGCGGCCTGTACAACATCATCCAGACTGGGCGTGGCTTCTACGGTTCCGATATAGTAATTCTCAAATCCGTCCGCAGTGATCATTTCCTGCATCTTCGCATAGACGTCGTTGGAATCGGCTTCCGTGCCGTGGCCCATGAAGATGATCGCGGTCTCACCGTCGTCATACTCTTTTGTAGCGTCGGTGATGATGCCGATTACCTTTTCAAAGTCCTCATCGGTCGTCAGGAGCGGCTGTCCGACCGCGATCTTCTCGAATGCATCGGAGTAATTTCCGAGTTCTTCCACAACATCTGTATACTCAAAGCCGTTCATCAGATGTGTCGGCTGTACGACCAGCGTCTTTACACCGTTGTTCACGGCACGGTCCAGTGCTTCGGTCAGATTGTCGATCTTCACATTATCACGCTTCTGCACGTGATCGATGATGATCTGGCTGGTGAAGGCACGGCGGACGGAGTAATCGGCAAATGTATCCGCCATGGTCTTCTCGATCGCGCCGATGGTCTGTCTGCGGCTGTCGTTGAAGCTGGTTCCGAAGCTGACAACAAGCAGCTCGTTCTCACCGATCTCATCCGCATTCAACGGATCGTCCAGGGATGCATCGCCGGTATCATAGTTTTCTTCATCTTCCGCTTCTGCTTCTTCACCTTCCGCGGCTTCCGTTTCATAATCCGCATCTGCGCTTTCCGCATCTTCCATGACAGGCTCCGTTTCCGCAGCTTCCGTGACAGCCTCGGTCTCCGCAGCGGCTTCCGTCTCTGCAGCAGCCTCGGTCACGGCTTCCGTTTCCACGGCAGCTTCCGTCTCTGCAGCGGTAGTCTCCGCAGGCTGGGATGATCCGCAGGCAGCCAGTGACGCAGCAAGCATCACAACAGTCACAGCAGCAAGCATCTTTTTCTTCATGTTACAGTTCCTCCTTGTTGGTAAAAAAAACGCCCGGAATTCCGGACGCCGTAAGCAAACAGATTCCCCTGCAAAACAGAAGGGATCCGCAAGTTCACAACCATTGCGCTGGAATAGCCGTGACAGCCTTCCTGCATGTATCTGACTAGGGCTCAAAGAGCCTGACAGTGACCTGCTCGCGGGGCGCTACCCCATTCCATGCTGCGGTGTACGCGTAGGAAAGCTGTTTCTGTATTCATCTTTTTGTATCATAACACTTTTTTAAAAGGCCGTCTATAGCAATTCATGCGCCGGGCAGGCATTCCCTGCCGTGATGTTCCTCAGAATGATCTCATCTTTCATCAGCTTTTCCGTACATGGTCATTGCTTGCCAGACGATACCCTTTTTTTCTGAAGCAAAGGAAATGTACTGCAGCATTTCTTCTGTATTCTTTCATTTTTTCCCAGACGATACCCTTTTCTCCGCTTCAGCAAACCGGTCTCTGATTCAAAAAGGGTAACATCTGATATAATTCTTGCTCAAAAACCCGTTTCTGCATTTTTCTACCCTGCAATACGCTGAAACAGGGGTATCATCTGTCTGTAATCATCTTCTCACACCCATTTTGCAACCGCTGTTTCATACAACCCTTCAAAATAATCAATTTCCGGCGCCGCATGGACAAAAATCCGTTTTGATGATAAGATATCGTGAACCTTCCGACCAACCCCTTCAGCGGATCACGGAGTGTTGTACGATGGCAGAGAAGAACATCAAACGAAGAGAAGAAATACTGACAACCGCCTACCGGCTCCTCGGTGAGAAACATTATGACCATGTTTCTTTAGCCGATATTGCAGCCGGTGCGGGCATTAACAAATCGCTGCTGCAGCATTACTACAGCCAGAAAATCGATATCGTGAAGGCCATGCTGACCGAGATGCTGGAAACAGCCTCCGCCTATATGGAGAAGCTTCCTTATAAAGATGAAGAGATCTTCCAGCAGATCTCGGATTTTAATATGCTGTTCTTCAAGGGCGCAGCGGCGGATTACAGCCTCCGGATGTTTGTCCGTGCCTCTGTGATGCATAATGAATGCCTGGATATCTGGGTGGATACGATCTGTGACTGGCTGCGGCGCTACTGCGGAGAGAATACATTCAGTTATCTCGAGCTGAAACGCGCGATTTGTTTTGCCATGGGCGGCTCCATGCACCTCTATCTGCACCAGGATGAGCTGGATATCGACTACCGGCGCATCTGCAGAAGACATGTCTGGACCATCCTGCATTTCCTTCATTATGAAGAGGACGCCATCCGGGAGATCATTAAGACGACCGATGAGCGGATCGAAGGGGAAGACGTACAGCAATATCTGCAGTACTGCACGGAGAACATTTCCTGGCTGAACCTGTAGATCATGAAACTATTTTTACAAATCATCCGGCACCTCAACAGGTGCCGGCTATTTTTTTACCAAAGAAAGCTTCTTTTTACAATGTTAGCATTGACTAATTCTTAACGAAGTGCTTATAATGTTTTCAGATACTATACGTGTATAGTGTAAGCGGCTCATTTCTACTATCGGAAGGAAAGCTGCTTACAGCAGCATAAAACACTCAAGGAGGAGTATTCGATGAACACTATCACGATCAAGCAGGGTGAAAGCCCGGCTTACTCGCTGGATCGCGGCTATGTCGCAAAAGTCGATACCAAAAAGTGCATCAACTGCGGCACCTGCCGGGAAAACTGTCCCGTTGAGGCGATCGATGAAGCCCAGCGCTGGATCTGCCGTGTATGTCCGGAATGTACCGATCAGCCCGGAATGCGTCTGCATGATATCGACGAATTCCGTACCAAACAGTCCTGTACGACCGCCTGCCCGCTGGGCATCAGCCCGCAGGGTTATATCGGCCTGGCCAGAAACGGAAAGGACGAAGCAGCTTTCAAGATCATCTGGGAAAAGAACCCGCTTCCCTCTGTCTGCGCACACATCTGCCATCATCCGTGCGAGCAGGTCTGCAAGCGCGGCGTGCTGGTCGACGAGCCCATGGCGATCCGCGGGATCAAGAGATACCTGGATGAGAACGTAGAATATACCAGACCGAAATATCCCCGCCTGTATGACGAGCGCATTGCCGTCATCGGCGCAGGCCCTGCCGGTCTTTCCGCCGGCCATTTCCTCTCCGAGCTCGGCTATGAAGTGGACATCTATGAAGCCAACAATGAGCCCGGCGGCATGCTTGTCCGCGCGATCCCGGATTTCCGCTTAAGCCACGAAGAAGTCCGCAAGGATATCAAAAAGCTGGAAGAAGCCGGCCTGAACATCCAGTGCAGCGCACCGCTCGGAAAGAAGCAGATCGCAGAGCTGCAGAAGGAATATGACGCGATCGTGGTCGCTGCCGGTACACCGCACGGCAAGGAGATCACCTGGGTACCGAAGTGGAACTACGATGCTGTCTATACCGCCATCCAGTTCATGGATTTCGCGAACAACGATCAGGATACCGTCCGTATGCCGCACCAGAATTTCGAGATCGTCGGCAAGGAAGGTATCGTCATCGGCGGCGGCTCCGTTGCCATGGATACCGCACGTACGGCTCTGCGTCTCGGCGCGAAGAAGGTCACCGTGATCTGCCTCGAGTCCGGCGAAGATGTTCCCGCCCATAAGTGGGAGAAGGACGAAGCCATTGAAGAAGGCATTGTCTTCATCGAAGGCTACAGCCCGAAGGCTTACACCGGCCGCGTCAATACGCTGGAAGGCATCGATTTCGCGAAGGTCACGAAATTCGAGAAAGATGAGAACGGCAAGATCCATTTTGAGACCAATGACGAGGAGATCCTGCACATCCCGACCGATTTCTGCATCGTTGCCATCGGTCAGTACGCGGATCCCATCTTCCCCGAAGCGGACGGCGAAACTGTATTCTGGGCCGGCGATATTGCCGGAGGCGCCTGCTCCGTCATCGACGCGCTGGCCAGCGGCCGTGATGCTGCCTTCGATGTTGATGCAGCGATCCAGGAGCGCATGCTCAGGAATGGCCGGATCGGACATAAGCTCGTGCCCGGACCGCTCGAAGAGAAGCTCTATCCCTGCAACCGCCGGAAGACCCGCCGTCATGAGCGTCCGATGCAGCCCGCAGCGGAGCGTGTCAAGAACTTTGACGATGTGGAGATCACCTATACCGCGAAGCAGGTCTATCAGGAAGAACTGCGCTGCCTCGGCTGCGGCTACGCAATGATCGATGCAGAGAAATGTATCGGCTGCGGCGTATGTCAGAAGCTCTGTCCCGAAGGCGATGTCATTACCATGGTGAGAAAGTAAGGAGGACTGCATGATGAAAAAGATCAAAAGAACAGCGCTTGTTGTCGGTGCTGGCCCCGGAGGAAGCACCGCGGCATATTATCTGGCAAAGCTTGGCGTAGATGTCCTTTTTGTAGATAAGGAAACATGGCCCCGCGACAAGATCTGCGGCGGCGTGTATGTACCTGCCCTGTATCCGATGCTGAAGGAAATGGGCTGCTATGACGAGATGATGAAGTATCAGGCATGCTCGATCACCGATTTCCGTCTGATCGACAGAGACGAGGATTATGTCGACATGAAGACAGAGCCTGCCATGATCGCTACCCGCCGTTTCACGGACGATCAGATCCGCCGTGCGGCGATCCGCATGGGCGCGGACTTCATGGAGAACTATGAAGCCACCAGCCTGATCATGCGCAAAGGCGTTGTGAAGGGCGTCCATGGCCTCTATCATAACACGGAGATGGATATTGAAGCGGATGTCACCATCATCGCGAACGGCTCCCACAGCGAACTTACCAGACAGCTCGGCCTCTTCCCGGATCCTTCCGATCTGACAGTCTATGCTTTCCGTGCCTATGTGGACGGCGTGGAAGGACTGGCGCCCAACATGGCTGAGGAATATTATGTACCGAAGGGACTGAAGGGCTGGAGCCCCATCTGCACCACCTGGCTGAATCCGCATTACGGCGGGAAGCAGGCCGTGCTCGGTCTCACCATCAACGAAGATGCGCTTCGTGACAGCGGTCTGTCCGCCATGGAATTCTATGAGTTCTGGCGCGACAACACGAAATTCGGTCAGGAGAGACTGAAACATGCGACGCTGATCGACAAGTTCCGCGGCTGGAGACTGCCCGGCTGCCGTCAGCTCGGCAAGAGCGTCGTCCCCGGCGCGATCGCGATCGGCGATGCGGTCGGCGCTTCCGAATGTGCATTTGACTACGGCATTCCTTCCGCCATGACCGGCGGTATGATCGCCGCGAACGTCATCGCAGGATGCGCAGCGAAGGACGACTTCTCCTACGAGGAGCTGAACGCCTATCAGAAGATGGCGGAAGAGGCCCTGAATCCCAGCCTTGGCTTCAACGCGATCTTCCGTGACGAGCTGCTGAACAAGGAAGATGTCATGAAAGATTTCTTCAAGTTCGTCAAGGCGCAGCCCGGTTATCCGAATGTCATGTTCGGCGATACCGCAGCCAAATACATGATGGAAGTCCTGAAGCTGGATCTCGGCGGAAACAAGAGCAACCAGTAAAAGAAGATCCGATCAAGCAGGGGCTGCCGCACTCAGTGCGGCAGCCCCTTTCATTGCAATGCGATTTTCCGCAGCGGGCATTTATTTTTTCACAGTGACCTTGATTTTTACGAAGGCGCCATTCTGGGCATATGCATAGATCGTTGCTTTTCCGGCCTTCTTTCCCTTCACTGTCCCTTTTTTGTTCACAGACGCCACAGCAGGCCTGTCGGATTCAAACCTTACTTTTGCATGCTGCTTATATTTCCGCTTGGGTGCTTCCAGCTTCGTTGAAATCTTAATTTTAAAGGATTTCTTTACTTTGATCGTCTTTTTAGCCGGCTTCGCCCTGAGATTTTTTACATTGGTTACCTTGCCGCCTTTGATCGCTGCATGCAGCAGCTTCGATTTCGCAAGAACTTTGTTATACCCGTCCGCGTTTCCGACAGCTGTAATCATGAATTTGTAATAGGTGTTCTTTGCAAGCTTCTAATTGTTTACTTTCTTTACCGTATAGGATGTTTTGGTGGTGGACGCCAGTTTTTTCAGTTTATTCGTCTTTCCGCACTTCACGCCATAGATAACATACTTCTTTGCTTTGGCGACCTTTTTCCATTGGAGCCTGATGGATGATTTCGCTGCCGCTGCTTTTGGCTTCAGCGGCAGGAAAGACGAGCCAGCCGGATCACTCTCTTTCTTATACGATGTGATCGTCTTTTCTACTTTCTCTTCAGCATTCGCATCCTTTGATTCAGCTGTCTTTATGGCTGTTATCCTGGCTCTGGCCGCTTCGAGCTTCTTAACGATCGCAGCCGGAACAAGCTTTTTTCTTTCTGCAGACAATGCGTCGTATAATGCAGCGGCTTTCTGAACAGCCTCTTCATCATCTGTTGTCAGATTTTCCGCAGCCGGAAGGGCACTGATCGCTTCTGCAACCGTATCCGCTTCCTGCTTGTCCGCAGCATCCTGTCCGGGATCGGTTTTTGTGTCGGTCTTTTTCCCGGTATCAGTATCTGTCTTTGTGTCGGTATCTGTCTTTGTGTTTGTATCCGTCTCTTTGCCGGTATCTCCCTTTTTCAGTTTTTCAATCGCGGCTTCCGCATCTGTCATTTTTTTGACTGCGCTGCTGTCTACTTTCCCCTGCAGGGTCCCGGATAATTTATCATAGGCAGCACGTGCTTCCTTTACCGCCGCTTCATCATTCAGCGTAATCTTCGAAGCATCCTTCAGCGTATTCATTTTTGCCGTGACATCGGCAATGGAGGCCGTTTCGTCCAGAAGCTTTCCGGAATAAGTCACGGAGGTACCGTCATTATCGATAAAGAAGATGACCCCGTCCGGTTTCGGATCCATGTTTTTATATTCTTCTGTCGCCATCAGTTTTTCAACATGGATCACAGCGGTTACAATGCCGTCTTTTTCCGAGTAATTACCAGTCAGCAGATCCGGATACTTCTCTTCATCAAGATAGTACATCCAGATCCCTCTGGAATTCTGATACCATCCTGATTGTCCGTTCCTGTCGGTGGAACTGGTAAAATGCAGCGATGCCACGTAGAGAGAATTCCCTGTATATCCGGACACATCGATCTTTACTTCAAAATCACTGCCGGCATAAACCGTTGTATCTGTTGTCGTAACCTTGATCCCGTCTTCAGCCCCGGCGAAAACCACGGAAGATGAAGCGGCAAACAGCAATATCGTGAGCAGGATCATGATCATTTTCCAGAAACGTTTCATAGTTGACTCCTTTCCCGGACTGCAGCAGTCGGCATGTATTCTATTTTGTTCTGACTTTGACAGCATCCTTCCAGATCCCCTGATAGGTCTTTCCTTTATATTTTCTGATGGGACGCCACCGGATATAATAGACCGTCTTTTTCTTAAGCCGCCTGATTTTGATTTCCCTACCTCCCTGCGCTGCCGTCAGGGATTTGGTTTTTCCTTTCGAGAGCGCCGCCGCGAGTTTTTTGTCCGTGCCATACAGCACCTGATAACCGGTGGCTTTTTTCACTTTTTTCACTTTAACAGTAAAACCTTTGGTGATGGCATTTGCGGAAGCCTTGGTATCCGTGAACCACTTATAAGTAACGGCGGACCACTTCCCTCTTTCCCAGACATCTCCCGTTTTCGCATAAGGGGCGATCCGGAATTCAAGCAGCTGATCCTTCTTTAACCCGGAGAATGTATAATTCGTCTTCCCGTCTGTCCAGTCATAGTTCCATTTCGAAGTGCCGCCCTTACGGTAAGCCACACGGTAGTTGACGGCCCTGCTGACTTTCTTGAATTTGATATTTATGATTTTTTTGCCCGGATCAGCAGAGACGGTAAGATTCTTTTCCTTTCCATTCACGGCCGGGATCGATTTGTTTTCCTTTGCTGCGTCTGCAGCAGCATCCGTCGGTGTAATCTTATTTTTATCTGTTACCTTGGTCTCAGAGGGGCTGTTCTCCTCATCCTCCTCGCTTTTCGTTGTGGACTCCTTATCCTCACTGGTCACCTGTCCGGCTTTTGTCCACACCGATCTTGACAGATTGATATGAAGCGCGGGACGGACGCCGGGATATCCGGAAGTGACCGCCACGCCGCCGGATTCTGTTGAAAATGTCGGGAATGCACCGTCATGGCTGATAAAGCATGCACACTTGTTGTAATATCCGGGCGTTCTGAGCCACCACCAGGAATTCCCTTCATAGCCGGATGCTTTTGCCACAAGCACGCCTTTCTCCTCGGTATAGTCAGAATTTCTTGCGGTCCGCGCCTTTGCCGTCCCGGTGCTTTCCGGAAAACCGTACATGGGATTCACCAGATCGTCCCAGGAAAGACAGAATACCCGGTCCTCTGTATCATTCCCTCCGTAGGACATGGTAAAATTGGCGAACGGACTGATGCCTGTTTTATTTGTCACTGTTTTGACAGCCAGTTTTTCCTGTGCATTGAACGCGGCGTTCAGGAAATCCTTGTTCAGCCATTCCCGCAGGCTGCACTCTTCCCAGGTAACATAATCATAGGAGTCATGGTACGGCCGGCAGTCCAGATTTACATCGGCCAGAAGCAGAGCATCGCTTCCGCTCACGTTCAGCACGCGCCATTTCACCGGCTCCTTCACACTGGAACTTGTCTGATAATAATTCCCGAACCATATGCAGTCCCACGTCGTTACGCCGCTTTTGTCGATCACCGGATTATTCAGACCGTAGCCTGCTGCCTTCACGCTTCCGGCAGGCACTGCAAGACACAGACCGATCATCAGAATGGTCATCAAAATGATCCTGAAGGATTTCCTTCCGCGCAGTGCCGCCCGTTTTTCAAATGTACTTGTCTTCCCCATGAGCAACCTCCTTTGCAGTGATCCGTACTGTTTTGCTGCAATCAAAAATCCTGTATATCCTCAGGGTACACCGAAGCGCACCCTGGCTCAATACAGGCCGTCTCCAACCGGGGCAGTCAGGGGGGATAGTTTTGGGATAGGCGGTAGTTTTATGCCGGTTCAGTCTCCGAAAAAGGAGGCATAGAGCGCTTTCCGGTTTCTGCAGCCGGTCTTGCGAAGCATATTCCGCACATGGAATTTTACGGTATTCTCGGAGATGCAGAGACTGTCCGCGATCTCTGCATTTGTCTTTTCTTCCAACAGCAGCCGAAGCACTTCTCTTTCTCGGATGGACAGATCATGCTGCAGCGCATACTGTTCGAAAAGCTCCCGTTCGCTCTGCTGTCCTGCAGCAGGAACATAACGATACTGATACACATAGAAGAAGAGAACGATCGTCACCGCAAACACCAGTGCGGTGAGAATAATCAGTACGACGATGTGCTCCTGCATCACCAGGCCGATGCCTTCACCTGCGGCTTCTCCGATTCTTCCTGTCATCAGACCCACTGCTGCCAGATGAAGCGCGCCCCGTTCGGATGCTATATCTGAAAACAGGATCACTCTGTACACGGAATAAAAACCGAAGGCAAAGTAGCTTAGGATCCAGAGAAAAACGACAGGAACGGATTCGCCGCGTAAAGCAAGGATAATAAAGGGGATCACAAGACCGATCAGTGCCAGGACCGCTCCGTATTTTCGGTTCCGGTCTGTCACAAATCCGGCCAGCAGCAGACCGGCTGCGTACAGGAGCCGCGAGAATTCCACATTGACAAAACTGCCGATATCCCCGGAGGGAAATGTAAAACCGCTCCTGTTCACAAGACCGCAGAGGAACACCAGTGCTGCCGTGAGCATCAGCATTTCCTCTCCCCTCTTGCCGGGATGAACGGCACCGACAGATTCATCTCTTTTTACCACGCAGTCTGCCTCTGCGTTCTCAGATGGATCTGTATGAATGACGATAAAGGAGATCACTGTCAGGAAAGCACAGATGAGCAGAACGGCTTCTGAATAGTACAGCCGCCCTCCGCCGATCAGGGACAGCAGCCATGCGGCGAGGATGGCAGTACCGTATCCAATGCCGAACACGGATGCCCTGCGGCCCGGAGGGACATTTTTCGTAAGATCACAGAGGTAACCGCCCGCGATGAAACCGCATGCCATATTCATGAAAAGTCCGAAAACGACCGTCCCCGCCGGATATTCACTGAGAACAGCCGGCACGAGCATGATCAGATGTATCAGAAGCGAGATATCCATGATGCGCCGGAATGCGTCCGGATGATCTTTTATAAATATACAAAAGAGGGCTATCCCCACCGCCTGTGAAAGATAGCCTCCCGCCAGCGTCACCATTTCCGCTTTTCCGCCGGGGATCTGCTCTGCCAGATGATACGTCCAGAGCAGGTATCCGGCAGAAGTCAGCAGAAAACAAAGAAAAATGACAGCGGCCGCATGTATACAGGAATTTTTCACTTCATCTGTATTGTTCATAACCCTGTGATGGTTCCCGCTCTTATGATGTACGCAGGGATCATGGATATTGTGATTATGTCGCCAAAAGTCGGTTTTATGATTCCATTGTCAGTTCATACCCGAATTCCTTCAGATATTCCGTCAGTTCCGGTACGCCCTCTTTCGTCGTGCAGCTGATCGGGAAGATCGTCTTCGCGCCGGCATATTCCAGGCGCTTTTTCGCACGTGCATAATCCGGCTGCAGGTCGATCTTCGTGATCACGCCGATTGCCGGCAGCGGGAACATCGCCGTGAAGCCGGGCGGGAAGAACATCTGCTCTGCGGTCGCTTCCTCTACGAGCACCACCATGTCCGCATCATAAGAGCTGACCAGCAGATGGCGGTTCATGGAGCGCCGCTCCAGAAATTCTCCGGGCGTGTCGATAATGTGCGCCTTCACCTGTACGGTCTGGGTCTTATGATAATGCAGCTCTTCGCCGCAGAGGACCTGGATGAGCGTGGTCTTCCCCACGCCGCGCTGTCCGATAAAAATCAGATTCTTTGTTTCCATGCATATTTCCTGCGGAGACACGATACAGTCTCCGGACTCCTTACGTCTTGGTGATCTCGGTGGGCGTGAATCCCATCTTGTTGCACAGGACTTCGATGACGGCTCTGAGCGAGGATTCCACGCTGGAAACATCGCCGCTGATGATGACGGAGCCGCTGAAACGGTCCACGAATACCAGTTCCACTTCTCCGGACTTCGTGCTCACATCGGCAGCGATGATGGCAGCCTCACTCGGGGTGATCGTGAGTATGCCAAGCGCACCCTGCTGATCGTCCATCGCGCCGATCTTGCGGTAAAGATCGCTGACCGGATTGGCGATGACGTGCGCCAGGGTGACCTGCTTGCCGGGAACGAATTCCTGTATGATTCTCTGTTTATCCTGATCGAACATAAACCGGAGACCTTTCCAAAATATTTATCAGTAGAGTGACTCGAACAGCACCGGATCCGGATTCGGGATGACTACCTGATTCAGCAGCATTCCCTTGTCCTGCGCCTTGTCCACACCGGCGTCCACAGCCTGCTGTACGGCCGACGTATCGCCGGTCAGCAGAACATAGGACTTTCCGCCGATGCCCGTGCCGAGCCGGATATCGATGAGCGTTACATCCGCTGCCTTCACCGCGGCATCGCCGCAGATCAGCGCTTCGGTAACGCTGAAAAATTCCATCATGCCCACCGCATTTTTCGGCTGCGGCGGCACGCAGAGATTGATCGCCTGAATGACCTGCTCGTGCACTCTCGGCAGTACCAGCGACTGGATCACGAACCGCCCGCCGATCTCCTGCCCTTCCGCTACGGACGTGCGCACCTCCGCCGTCTCGCCCGCGACCAGGATATAATACTTTCCGGGGCAGCCGGGCTTCGCAAAGATCAGGTCTACATCCGCCTTTTTGAGCATGGCATCAGCTGCTTCCAGCCCTCTGGCGATACTGTTCAGTTCAAGAAAACCTATGGTATCTATCATTCTCATGCCACCTCACTTCGTATAATGATGCGGTCCGCTTCGATGCGGTCCACGACGCCGTCGATACTGCTGTGGATATTGGCTCCCAGCGCACCCTCCGGCGGTGCCGCGACAAGCTGTCCCTCACTGACTCTGTCGCCTTCGGAAACACACGGCTTCGCCGGCGCGCCCACATGCTGTTTCAACAGGATCTGCACTTCGGATGCGGATACTTCGATACAGGTATCCGGATGTGCGGACATATACTTCGCCAGTCCGAGTCTCGCCGTCAGCGACGGTGCCGGGACGGTCCTGTAGTTCCTGAACGGCAGCGGTTCCGTCGACTGTCCGTCACTCTGATAGCGGATCCCTGCTGCGCCAAGTTTCTTTTTCAATGCGGAGTTGATGCTTCTCGGCGCCAGGCCCATCGGACATGCGAAACGTTCGCACACGCCGCATTCACAGCAGATGGCTGCATTCTGAATTTCCGGATCCTGCAGCAGTTCGTCAGCAAAAGCAGGACCGGACATGGCCATCCTCCGCATGATCATATGCGGCCTTAAGGGGTGGCCGAGCAGGTGTCTCGGGCACAGATCCGTGCAGTAATGGCACTGAATGCAGGCCGAGCGGGCACGGTTGATCATCTGCTGCAGCGCCGGCATGCTCCATTCCGCAGATTCCGGCAGCACCAGGATCCCCGATGTCGTCTTGGTCACGACCTCTTTCGCCAGATCGGCGCCGTATACATACCGGCCCATCATCGGACCGCCGAGAATATACTGTCTGCCGGGTTCGCAGGCGATGCCCGCCGCTGCCAGACATTCCGCAAGCGGCATGCCGACCGGTACACGCAGCAGCGCTGCCTCCGGCACATCTCCGCCGATCGTCATATATTTATGGATGAGCGGCTGTCCGTCCATCGCTTCCGATACCGCGAGCATCGTGGCAATATTCGATACGACCGTACCCACAGCAATCGGGATCCCGCCCGGCGGTACCACGCGTCCGGTCACTTCGTAAACGATCATCTGCTCGTCGCCGGCCGGATAGTAGTTGTGCAGAAGGAATATCTCCACACGGCTCCCGAGCGTGCGGATCGCTTCTGAGAGTGCCGCATTTTCGGCCTCGTAATAATCCTTGATCGCGATCACGACATGCTTTGCACCGACCTGATCACCGCATTTTTCCGCTGCGGAAACGATCTCGCCTGCAAAATGCCGCATCAGATATTTATCCGTATTCAGCAGCGGCTCGCATTCCGCGCCGTTGATGATCATGTATTCCGCCTGGCAGTTCAGCTTTACATGCGTCGGAAAACCGGCGCCGCCGCAGCCCACGATGCCGGCATTAAAAACATGCGTCAGCAGCATTTATCGGATCCTCCTGTTCTCCAGATCGCGTTCCACTTCCACGGAGTCTATGATACCGACAATAACGGTATCGATCGATATATCATCTCTTCCGAGCGCGCGTCTCGCGGTACTTCCGCTGACGACCAGGACCTTCTCTCCGATCCCGGCGCCCACGATATCGGCAGCGACAAATGTATCCCCTTCCATATCGGAAAAGTAATCGATCTGCTTTACCATCATGAGCTTGGCGCCGCCCATGGATTCATCTTTTTTGGTTGCCCAGATATTTCCCACGACTTCACAGATGATCATGAGAAACCTCCTCTCTGATCACTGGCGGATCACGGTGATCCCCTCCGCCTTCAGGCGGTCGGCTGCCAGTGCCGTAATAATCGTCTTTTTGCTGCAGGTAAGGCTTGTCTGCCCTTTGGCCACAAGCTGCAGCACTTCTCTTTCCGTGATCAGATCTCTTCCGATGCCTTTCCCCGGGATCACCACGGGATCGGCGGCCTCGCAGCACGCGGCCGGTTTCTCACAGCACGGTGCCGCCGGTGCGGAAGACGCAGGCGCCGCCTTGATATTCATCTCGGCCAGCACCCAGATGACCACTTCCGTAATCATTTTGACAGTTGCTTCATCGATCTGCACTTTAGGATCATCTCCTTCCCTGCATTATCACAATCTGTAAGCGGGATCACCGTGCGCCATCGCGATGCCGATCGGCGTGATCAGCAGCGCATGTTCCGGCTGCACCACCGGGATCCCGGTATATTTTTCAATGATCTTATCGAGCCCGGAAAGACAGCACGTGCCTCCCACGAGGCAGAGCTGCGCGGGCCTCATTTCCCGTGTCTCATCGAGAATGATCTGTCCCATTTTTTCAATGACCGGCGTCGTGACATGCAGCACCTCGCTCTGGTTCGCAGGATCCATTTTAAAGGCCTCCGCTTCGTCAAAGCTGATCTGCCGGTTTCCCGCGATCACAAGCGTCAGATGCGTGCCGCCGGTCGGCTGGTCCGCCGTGAAGACGACTTCTCCGTCCTTCAGAACAGAGATGCCGGTGGTGCCGCCGCCGATATCGACTACAGCGCCGTCCTTCATGCCGAGCAGCAGATTCGCTGCCGTCGGCTCATCGATCATTCCCGTTACTTCCAGTCCTGCTGCAGAGGCGACATAGCGGTGGGTGCGGGAATCACTCGCTTCCGTGCCCGGCGGCATGGCGATCGTGCATTCCGTCAGCTCCGTGCCAAGCCGTCTTTCCACCCGGTCCTTCAGACGTTTCACTGTGTCGCAGGCAGCGTGATAATCCACGACCACGCCGTCCTTCAGTGCGTTGCTCCGCTCCATCTCACATGCGAGCGGTCTGTTCTCACTGTCCAGTGCGACCAGCACGGTAAAGCAGGTGCCCAGATCCAGGCCGACCTTGATCGTTTCGCCCTCCTGCACCTTCCGCGGGACCTTTTCCTGCGTACGCTCCACTTCCGCAGCAAATTTATCAATTGCAGTAAAATCCATTCTCAACTCCAGATTCAGTTCTGCGGCCGGACGACTCCCGCGGCCGACTTTCCGATATGCGCGGCATTCGCTTCGTCAAAATCAATGTGCATGAATTTCCGGAAGCTCGGCTTGACGCGCACGACCACATTCCGGAAAGTCACCGGGCGGTCTCCGTCCACATCCACAGAAACAAGCTGTTTATCCGAGAGCCCCATCGCCTGCGCATCCTCCGGCGTCAGGTGAATATGACTGAGCGCAGCAATCGCACAGCCGCGCGCATTCAGCTCGCAGGCCGGGCTGATGATCGTGATATCTGCAGCGCCCGAAAGATCGCCGGACAGACGCAGCGGGACCTCCACGCCGAGTGCTCTCGCATCGCTTAAGGAAAGCTCCACCTGTGTCGCGGATCGTTCCGGTCCGAGCACGGCTACATTTTTCATTTCACCCTTCGGGCCTCGCAGCGTGACGCGCTCTTCGCTTAAGAACTCGCCGGTCTGGGACAGATCGCGCTTGTGCGTAAGCTTGTGCCCCGGTCCGAACAGCTTCTCGACATCCGCTTTGGAGAGGTGCACATGTCTGGCCGACACTTCGACCGGCACCTGCATGACGGCTTCCGGAACGGCTGGCTTCCCGGCCTGCGTGCAGCAGCATCCGTCAAATTCTCCATGCACCGCTCTGCAGTAGAGGATGTATAATCCGCTGCTCAAACGGTTCAGGAGCTCCGCGATATCCTTCCGCAGCACCGTATGGCCGAGGATGAAGGCATTCGAGAACGCCATCTCGACTTCGCGGGATTTCGCGCGGAGCAGATTCAGTTCCAGTGCGGCATACCGCATGTCCGCTTCCGGCGGCTGGTGTCTTAAGCCATAATATTTCTCCGGATGGTGCGAGTGCTCGCGCAGCTCGGCCGATGTCAGGCCGATGAACGTCCATTCTCCCAGCGGCTCATTCTTCACGTCCGCCGCCATGATCCTGCGCAGCAGTCCGACAGCCTCCTGCAGATATTCCGCCAGCTCCTTGCTGTTGTATTTGTAGCATTTTGCGATCACCATCAGAAGGTCCGCCTGGAATGTATCCAGCTTTCCCCGGAAGGTAATGCGCGGATCATTCTTTGGCACGAGTTCCGCCGCATTCAGATTGGTCATATGCTCCGGCTTACCGTGCTCGGGAAGCACGGATTCGACGCGCACTTCTTTCGGTGCGGCGCCGGGACGGGGCACGCTGATCTTTCCTTTATGCACTTCCTTCGGCGGCTCGGGAATAAGCTTCTCATCGCGTCTGTTGATTTTAATGCCGTAACGGTCTGCAAAGATCTTTGCTTCTTCTGTGAGTACAGTATCCGGGTCGATCATGAATTCCCGCTCTCCGCGCACAAAATAACCGCTGCGAAGATCGCTTTCAGTTAAAGTATCCATTGTATCAACCTTTCAAATTTATTCTGTTACTTCTGTATCACTTTCCCTGTCATCCTGAGGCGTGCAGCGACGAAGGATCCTCGCTGTACTGTCTTCGGCTTTAGTAAAACCGCTCTCCCTACGCGGTGGATACTTCGCTTCACTTCGTTCACTCAGTATGACAGTCCACTGAAATTTACTATAATGTGATATGAAAGATTTCTTCGCTGCAGGCAGCTTCCGAAATCTTTCCCGATTTTCGAAATCCGCTCGTTTTCGGGGAAAACGGCTCCTTTCTCAAATCTGTTCGGGTCTTAAATACAAACAAAAACATGTAAACACATTTTTGTTTGTATTTCATCTCCTATATCACATTACTTGTCGCTGTATTCAAGAACAGGCAGGATGTACTCCACTTCCGGATGCGGACGAGGGATGACATGGACGGATACCAGCTCGCCGATCCGGCCTGCTGCTGCCGCGCCTGCATCCACCGCTGCCTTGACCGCGCCCGTATCGCCGCGAACCATAACGGAAACAAGTCCGCCGCCCACATGCACTTTGCCGATCAGTGTTACGTTCGCTGCCTTTACCATCGCATCTGCTGCCTCGATCGATGCCACCACGCCGCGGGTCTCGATCATTCCGAGTGCCATTGTTGAATTATTGATAGCCATTGTTATTCTCCTTTGTATGATTGATTCTCTTAATCAGAGAGTAATGCTCTTTTCAGCCGGTTTCTATATTCTGTCATCCTGAGGAGCGCAGCGACGAAGGATCCTCGCCCTTCCGTCTTAGGCTTTAGTAAAACCGCAGTCCCTACGCGGTGGATACTTCGCTTCACTTCGTTCGCTCAGCATGACAGGCTACTGAAATTTACTGTAATGTGATATGAAAGATTTCTTCACTGCAGGCAGCTTCCGAAATCTTTCCCGATTTTCGAAATCATCACATTACTTGTCGCTGTACTCCAGCACCGGCAGGATGTACTCCACTTCCGGATGCGGACGAGGGATAACATGGACGGATACCAGCTCGCCGATCCGGCCCGCTGCTGCCGCGCCTGCATCTACCGCTGCCTTGACTGCGCCTGTATCGCCGCGGACCATAACGGATACGAGTCCGCCGCCCACATGCACTTTGCCGATCAGCGTTACGTTCGCTGCCTTTACCATCGCATCTGCTGCCTCGATCGATGCCACTACGCCGCGGGTCTCGATCATTCCGAGTGCCATTGTTGAATTATTGATAGCCATGGTTGTTCTCCTTTTTTATTGTGTCGGTTCGTGCATGATGGACAATTGTCTTCCATTTTATGGTCTCGTCCTGTGCACAATCCGTGTTTTATGATCGTCTTATGGTCTTATTCGGTGCACAGAAAGAGACTTTTTCTTGTTTTATGGTCTGTATTGTCACTTATATAAGCAACAATCTTATTATCTGCAGACCATAATCCATTTGATCATCAATTTTTGTGCACATCATTGTTATATCCGCCGTGGAACAGCCGTCCTTTGTATCTGCGAAGCAGCCGCCTTCCGTATCCGCAAAGCAGCCTTCAGATGCCGCTCTGTCAGACGGCTTATTTCAGATTCAGCCTTGCCAGCACACTGCGGACGACTGCCTCCACCTGGTCCTGCGTCACATTCACGCCGCCCGCGGAAACATTTGCCGCGCCCGGTGCCGGTGCGCCGCCCCGCAGTTCGGAAAGCTCCTTGATTCCATACGCCACTCTCCGGATATTGATCAGGTTTAACGGCGTAATGTTATCGGATGTGGAGCTCTTTCCGACGGAACCGCAGCCCAGCGTCAGTGCCGGCGCCAGTCCTGTGGTCGCGCCCGTGCCGCCGAGCGATCCGGTCGTATTGACCAGCAGTCTTGAGACCGGCTTCTTCAGCGCGAATTCCCGGATGATCTTCTCATCCTTGGAATGGATCGTCATCGTGTGTCCGCTGCCTTCGTTCCGCAGAAGCTCGATGCAGCGCTCGCAGGCTGCTTCCCAGTTCCGCTCGACATAGAATGCGAGGATCGGGCAGAGCTTTTCTCTGGAATAGCCGTTCTTATGCGAGACCTCCGTCTGTCTGGCGACCAACACTTTCGTTCCGCGCGGTACCTGAATGCCGGCCAGCTCCGCAATTTTTTCGGCGCTCTTTCCGACGATCACCGGATTCATCGTACCGTTCGCACGGAGAATGAATTTTCCGAGCTTCTCGATATCTGCGTCCGGCAGCATATAACCGCCCTGTGCAGTCAGCTCATTAATGACCTCGCTCTCCAGCACAGTCTCGGTAACGATGGACTGCTCGCTCGCGCAGATCGTTCCGTTGTCGAATGTCTTGCTCTCGATGATGTGCCGGATCGCGGTCTTTACATCCGCGCTTTTCTCAATATAGGCCGGACCGTTTCCGGCGCCCACGCCGATCGCGGGATTGCCGGAGCTGTAGGCTGCCTTGACCATCCCCGGACCGCCGGTCGCGAGGATCAATCCCACATCGCGGTGCTTCATCAGCTCGCTGGTCGCTTCCATCGTGAGCGGTTCGCCGATCACCTGGACCGCGTCCACCGGCGCACCGTTCACTTTCAGCGCTTCACGCACCAGCTCGACCGTCGTGCGGATTGCCTTCCTGGCATTCGGGTGCGGGCTGAAAATGATCGTATTGGCACCTTTTAAGGCAATCAGCGATTTATAGATCACGGTGGAAGTCGGATTGGTCGACGGCACCAGCGCTGCGATCACGCCGACCGGGACCGCCACTTCATAGTAATGGCCTCCCTGATCCTCCCGGATCACGCCGACGGTCTTCATATCCTTGATTGAATCGTAAAGGACCGGACCGGCCAGCGTGTTCTTCAGTACTTTGTCTTCCCATTTTCCGAAGCCCGTCTCCTCCACTGCCAGCTTCGCCAGATATTCGGCCTGCTTATGGCAGTGCTCCATCACGTTCTTCACGAGCCTGTCGATGTCCTGCTGGGACCAGGTCGACAGCGCTTCCAGCGCTTTTTTGGAGCTCCGGATCTGATCACGCACTCCCTGTATGGAACGAAGATCATCATCCATGTTCATGTTCACCTCGATTCTTTCACGTTAGTACCTGCGGATTTGCGGCGGCGTATTCCACCGCTTCCGCGAAAGCTATGCATGCAGCCCGGCACGCGGACTGCTCTCCTACAAGAAGCCCTCCCGCGAAGTTCGTCTCCGTGGGCGGTCCGTAAAACACTTTCATTTCCACATCCGCGGCCTTCAGCGCAAAATCCATCGCATACATGGCTTCCAGGGGCGGTGCGATCAGATAAGCCATCGCCGTGCCCTCCGGGACCTCCGCCATCTTCGACAGATAGCTGCCGGTGCGCGAGATCGTCTGATTGAAGTAGACAACGGAATCGTCGTCATTTGCGCTGTAGAAACAGCTGTCGTTTTCAATATATTCGACCATCGCATTGAGCCCGCTCCGCACATCGCTCGGACTCGGTCCGGACAGGATCCCGATGAATTCTCCCGCGAATTTCGTATTCGCATTCGCGGATCCGGCGTACATGGATCTTGCATAAGCCACCTGCACATCCGCTTTCTTCGTCGCTTCATCCAGCGCCGCGTAGGAAACATCATCGATATCTGTCGTGATCAGACCGAGCGCCACGTGCCCTTCCGGCACCTCCAGCCTGGCGAGCATGGCGGGATCGGCGTTCGGCAGGATCTTCATATTCAGTACGGTCGCCCGTACCGGATCTCCTCTCATATTCCACCTCCCTTACAGACTGAGGTCTACGCCGCTGGCTTTCTTCTCCAGCATGATGCGGATGATCTCGGCGACATACGCGCCGGCCTCGACCGAGTTGATGCCGTCCTTGTGAATGTTGCTGACGACGGTCCGGCGGGATTCCGGCATGCCGATCGTCGCCCGGTAGGCCAGATACGCGCTCATGCTCTCCGCCGTGGAAAGACCGGGGCGTTCCCCGAGCAGCACGCAGGTGACTTCCGCGTCCAGCAGCTCGCTGATCTCATCCATGACGCCGACACGTCCATATTCCACGAAGAACGGCGTGCCCGTGCTGATCCCGAAGCTCTCAAGGCCGCTCATGATGGCGGGAAGAATATCTCTGACATTGGCTTCCACCGCCTTCGAGCTCAGACCGTCGCTCACATAGACCTGCGCCTGCACGTGCTTCTTACATTTCTGCTCCAGCAGGGCCCTTCCCTCGTCATTCAGCCGGCGGCCCATATCCGGTCTGGTCAGATAATTGTTTTTATCGGTACAGCGCGTCTTTACGGTAAAGAGGTTCATTTCATCCAGAAGCGCCTGGTCGACCTCGCTGAATACCGAGTCTCTTGCCTGTGCATGATTCGCGCGCAGCGTCAGCATCGTGACCGTATTCAGTCTCGAGCCGGCGCGTCCGGCGCCGATTCTCGCATTTGTCATCTGGCGCATCCGGTCCATCATCTCGGTATCCATCGGATGCGCGATCAGGATCCGCTGACGGATCTCATGGCTGCAGATATCAACGAGTTCATCATCCGGAATATCGTCGATCACGGTCTGTGTCTGCGCGGCGGCTTTCTGCACCGCATTTGCCGCATCCTGCACGAGACCGGCGGGTGCAGCGCCCGTTTTCGTGCCCATGACCTCCGCGACCACCTCGCGGATCAAGGCTTCCAGCTGGTTCTGATCCATCATCACTTCCCCCTTCCCATAAAGATCGTCGGATCTCCGGCATATTTGGTCAGGCGTCCGTTCTCCATGATCCCCATCTTCTCGCACCAGATCTCGAATTCGCGGATGGGCCGCAGGTTCAGTACCTCGCGGACAGCATTCGCATCGTGATAGGAATTCGTCTGGTAGTTCAGCATGACGTCGTCGCTGGCCGGAATGCCGATCACGTAGTTGCAGCCGGCGGCCGACAGCAGCGTGGTCAGGTTCTCAATATCATTCTGATCGGCCATCATATGGTTCGTGTAGCAGCAGTCGCAGCCCATGGGAATGCCGGTCAGCTTCCCCATGAAATGATCCTCCAGACCGGCGCGGATGACCTGGCGGCTGTCGTAGAGGTATTCCGGGCCGATGAAGCCGACGACGGTATTGACCATGAACGGCTGGAAGTTCCTGGCATAGCCGTAGCATCTGGCTTCCATCGTCACCTGGTCCGCGCCGTAGTTCGCGTCGGAAGAAAGTTCGGACCCCTGTCCGGTCTCGAAATACATCACGTTCGGGCCGGTGCCGTGGCCGACCTTCTTCATCAGATCCCAGCCTTCCATGACGATCTCCGTATTAAAGCCGAAGGCTTCATTTCCCTTCTGGGATCCGGCAATACTCTGGAAGATGCAGTCCGTCGCCGCGCCCTTGTTCACCGCTTCGATCTGGGATGTGATATGACCGAGCACGCAGGTCTGCGTGGGGATCTCATATTTGTATTTCAGCTCCGACAGCGCATCCATGCAGCGCGCGATGTTGTCCGCCGTATCATTGACCGGATTCAGGCCGATCAGCGCATCACCGACGCCGTAGGAGAGGCCCTCCAGTGCGGAAGCAATGATGCCTTCCACATTATCGGTCGGATGGTTCGGCTGCAGTCTCGTGGACAGCGTTCCCCGAAGTCCGATCGTGGTATTGCAGTGCGCGGAAATGCGGATCTTGTTGCATGCATAGATCAGATCCAGATTGCTCATGATCTTGCAGACAGCCGCGACCATTTCCGCCGTCAGTCCCCGGCTCACGCGCTTGATATCCTCCTCCGATGTTTCATAGGAAAGGATCCATTCCCGGAGTTCGGCGACCGTCCAGTTTTTGATCTGATTGTAGATAGTCATGTTCAGCCCGTCGATGTTCAGTCTTGTGACCTCATCCTCCTCATAAGGGACTGCCGGATTGTTGTACAGATCACTCAGAAGAACATTCGAAAGGACTTCCTTTGCGGCGATCCGCTGGAGCGCGCTTTCCGCCGCGATGCCGGCCAGGATGTCGCCGGATTTTTCCTCGTTGGCCTTGTTCATCACATCCTTCAGATCCCGGAAGCGATGGATTTCCCCGGCCAGTTTTGTCTTGAGCCGCATACTCTTTCTCCTTCACCGTCACGATTCACAGAAACATCCATCTGCGGACCATCTGTGAAAAGCAGCTTTTATTCATCCCATAACCAAAGTTTTTACTACTACAGGTATTGCCACCCCGTTCATGATCGGGCTTCCCAGATCCACGTAATCTCCTTCGCGGATCCCTATGCTGTCGATGCAGATCAGCTTCCGTTCGGGAAGCAGGATCCGGATCGACTGCCCGAGCGATTTTGCCATGTCTTCCTCGATAATGAGGATGATCGGAAGCTTCCGAAGATCCGGGGTATCATATACATTTCTTACACGCTCCGCCATTTCCTTTATTTCCTTAAATGTCGGAGACTTCCATCCGTTCCAGCCGAGCGCCAGGACCGGGTCGTCCGTCGCCTGGGAGAACCACCGGAGACGGTCCGCGATATAACCGTCATCCCCGCTTCTCCAGCGTGCGACCTCCTCATCCGTCAGTTTCAGGACCGGCACGTTCTTCAGCGGGAGAAGATCCGGCGAATAGGTGATCGTGGAACCGCTGATCGATACCAGATGCACTCCTGCGCCGACGACCGTTGCCCGGATCATTTCCGCCGAGTGTTCGATCTTCGATTCCGCGAACCAGTGGTTCTTCCGGATCGATCGGCCGAGCAGCACGCCGATATCCCCGAACGGGAAATCCTCTTCCTGGTTTCCGAACACGCAGGCCGCCACGCCGCCGGACAGGAAAACCGCTGCATCCCTTCCCGGAACGGTAATCGCGCCGGCGCTCTTTGTCTTCACCACTTCCAGCAGCGGATCCGCTTCCGGCGCGAACATCTGCAGGAAGATCAGCTCCGCCATGCGGTCCGTCAGCCGGGAGAGCTTCCCGGGATCGGCAGCCTGCCCGAGTTTCAGATCCATCTGCATATCCTCTGCGATCCGTTTTGCCGAAGGACTGATGTAGGTGATCTTCCCCTGCTCGACCCTGACCTGCCGCCCGCCGATATCGATGCAGGTGCAGGAGACCGTCTCTCCGTTTTCGTAGACCGCAATATTGGTCGTTCCGCCGCCGATATCCGCATTCACGGCTGTGCATTTATGTTCTTTTGAATACCCACAGGCACCGGAACCTTTTCCCGCGATGATCGATTCCAGATCCGGTCCTGCGGTGGATACCACGAACTGGCCGGCCAGAGAGGAAAGCCGCATCAGGATCATTTCCGCGTTCTGTTTTCTCGCGGCCTCCCCGGTAATGATCACGGCGCCGGTCGCAACACTGTCCGGCGTCAGCCCCGCGGCTTCGTATTCAGCCTGCAGGATCCGGTAGACGCCGTCGCCGTCGATATCCACTTCATTTAAGAACGGTGTGAAATAGACTTTGCTTCGGTAAATGATCTCCTTGCTGACGATATGGATGCGCGGGACAGTGAAAGCGGACGCCTTGTTCTCGATCACAAGACGGCTCGCCACCAGCTGGGTGGTGGTGGTCCCTATATCAATGCCGACGCTCAGTATTTCCATAATTTCTCCCGGTCTATAGATGAAACTTCCGGCTGCGGTCCGTTCAGAGGCTCCGCAGAAGTAACAAAACCCGACCGAAGCAGCATTCTCTGCTTCAATCAGGCTCCTTTGCCGACCACTGCCACTCTGTTGTGGCACTGAATACTATTCAATCTGAAAGTCAGAAATCAATGCGCGCGCTGACACCGCCGTACAGACCGGAACTGATGCTGAAGACGCCTTTCAGCTTGTCTCTGACCGTAGCATCGACAATACTGAGTCCGATCGAGCGCTGATTCTTTGCTTCCGCCGCAAAACCAACGCCGTCATCCGTCAGAATGATGCTGCGGTACGGCGGATTGTTTAACATCCGGATCTCAATGCTGCCCGTCTCCCTGCCGGGAAAGGCATGCCGTACGCTGTTTGTCAGCAGCTCATTTACTGCCATCATCAGCGGACTGGCCTGCGTGGAACGAATGATCAGATCATCACCGGAAACAGAAAATCCGATCCGGCATCCGTCTTCCGGAATACAGGTGCGCACACATTCTATGACCTTTTCAAGGAGAGGTCTGACAGCTACATCGGAGCCTTCCCCTAGTGTACTTAACATATCATGAAATGAGGCGACCGTCAATATTCTTGCCACGTTTTTACTGAGAATGGTCTCTGCTTTGGCATCTGCACAGCGTCTGGCTTCCATGCTCATCATGCTGGAGAGCATCTGCAGATTGTTCTTGATCCGGTGGTTCATTTCCCGCAGCTGCACAGCCATATACTGACTTTCGGAAATATCCGCGGACGGCTGCTCCTCCATGCTTGCGAGCGTCTCCGCAAGGCGCCGGTTCGTCTGCGTCACTTCTTCATATTTCCGGTTCCGGGCCAGCTGCTCCCGGATATTCCTCTCCCGGATCAATACGGCCACCAGCTGTCCGTTTTCATTGAGAAGCGGCGCTGCGTTCTGCTGGACCGGCACATTTTCCTGCGTCACGGCACGCAGTTCTCTGCACGCCTTTCCTGTCTGAAATGTACGGAATACGCCGGGCTCATTATCCGGGAAGGCCAGCTTGCCGACGACATCCTCCTGATACAGCGAATGTCCGTCCGTGCGTCTTGCTTCCGCGACTACCACAGCGCTATTTCCGTCCCTGCACAGACAGTCCAGGAAAATATCCGCACCGCTGATCTCGGCGATCGCGGGCAGTCCGGCCGCAAAATTCTTTATAAAGGTCTGGTCCTCTGCCGGAAGATCCGTGTACTGAGAGCAGAGGGAGATCACATTTTCCTGCATATCCGCACCTCACTCTCCCAGGATCTTAACGGCCATTTCGCCGGTCGTGCAGCCTACCGTTTCGGCCATGCTCTTCAGACGCCTGTAGGCCGCTCTGTCGGACAGATCATTTTTTTCCATCAGCATCCGTTTTGCCTTCAGGATCTTGCCGTCCCGGGAATAGAGCTCCACGATCCGCCCCGCATAAGCTACCAGGGGAACTCTCTTGCCCATGCTCTCCCGCTGCAGGACCGACAGCGCTTCCTTCTCGCTGATACCGTTCCGGGCCGCGAGGATGGCTTTCGCTCTCCCGATGATCTTCTGATCCTCGATTTTTTTCAGCGCTTCCTCTTCCCGTTTTCTGGCTTCCTCGAAACGTCTGCTCTGCCCGATCGCGATCTCGATCGCAGGCAGCAGATTTTCGCTGCGGATCGGTTTGACGAGATAGCCGCCTACACCGATCCGGCTGGCCTTCGCGACAAATTCATCATCACAGAAGGAGGTGATCATGATGACCGTCTTTGCCAGATGCTCTTCCATGATCTGCCCTGCGGCCGTCAGTCCGTCGAACATCGGCATGTTGATGTCCATGAGGACTACATCCGGATGATAGCGCCTGGCCAGATCGACGGCATCGTAACCGTCGCCGGCTTCGCCGAGCACGGAAAAACCAGCGGACGCAAGCTGGTCCGCCAGATCCATACGGATGATCGGTTCGTCGTCAATGATCAGTGCTGAATAGCCCATGGAAGCCTCCGAAAGGAATGTGGTGTTATGAACAGTATACTTTTCGACCGTGGATATTTCAACATTGACATTCCGAACACGCTGCCCTAAAATACAAATACAGCACTTCGGAATCCGGAACACAGCCGCCGGAAGAAGTGCTGTTTTTCTTTATAGTGTCCTTAGCCGGGCAGCCGGAGGACGCGCTGCACCAGGTCCGGCCCGTACGGAGGTGGTGCCTTATGAGCGATTATGAGATCATCATGGTGCTGCTTACATTCTGTATAGTAGTCATTGAGATTGTCAAAATAACACGTAAGTAAGCAAAAAGCCGTCCCACCCCAGCAAGGTCGACGGCTTTTGCTTCAGATTTCGCCGGGTCGGGTGAATCCGCCACCCTTCCGGCTGTCCCGTTAAGGACATTATAAATCAATCGTCTGCAGAATTCAATTCCTATTTCCGGCTCCGCAGTCCTTCCAGCAGATGATCTGCCACCAGCCTCGACTGCTCCTTCATATCCTGCTTTCCTTCCTTTAACAGCCAGTCTACCAGCAGACCTCTGGAAATATAGGTAAGCAGCCGGATCAGTTCCTCGTCGGTCAGTTCCGGTGATATACTTCCCTCTTCCCGGCACATGTCGATCAGCTTCTTCCAGCCGCGGTACAATGTACGTTCTTCAGAGACCAGGAGAATCGAAGCCTGCCGGTTCTTCAGGTCATAGCTGTACGCGAAATTTACGGAGTCCAGTTCAGAGGATTTTACCTGCACAAAGATATAAAACTCTTTCAGCTTGTCAAAAGCGGACAGTGTACTGTATTTAGGATCTGTCAACAGGTCATTCAGGAAAATCTCATAATCTTCATCCAGCACAACCAATGACTGGGCGGCAATTTCTTCCTTGGATTTAAAGTGATGATAAATGGCTCCTACAGAGACACCCGCATTCTCCGAGATCATCTCTATGGAAACATTTTCAAAACCATGTTCGTTAAACAGACGCAGCGCACAGTTTACAATTTTTCTGCGCGTCTCTCTTGCCTGCTGCTTTCTTTTTCCTATGGGTTTCGGATTCACGCCGTAATTACCCCCATCTCACTGATTTACGGGGTTATTATAACAAATCCCGGCATCCAATGCGACAGAATTTTTTATGAATCCGGTTTCCATCTGCCCTGTTTATTCCACAAGCTGCCCTTCTTTGAAGACACTGTCAAGTGCCTCTGTGAATGCATGCATATCAGCAAGCGGATCGGCATTCAGTACTACGATATCAGCATATTTCCCGATCTCAAGGCTGCCTCTGTCGTTCCCGATTCCCAGATATTCCGCGGAATTTACAGTCGCGCACCGAAGCACCTCATCTGCGGGCATACCGAAGTCATGCATCGTATACATCTCAACGAACGCAAAAGGATGCGCGCCGCAATTAGCCGATCCGGCATCACTTCCGAGAATGATCTTTGTCCCGATCTCCCGTGCAGCTGCAAATGCTTTCTTCTGTTTCTCTTTGACTACTGTCGCTTTATCCACCAGCGAATCAGCAATGATTCCGCGGCTTTCGGAAAGAGATTTATATACTCCGACTGTCGGAACCCAGCACTGATCATGCTCCTTCATATAGGTAAGCAGTTCCTCATCCAGATCTGCGCCGTGTTCGATCGTATCGATGCCGGCCTTCAGACATCTTGAGATCGCATCATAGGAAAGCGCATGGGATGCGACTTTCATATTGAGCCTGTGGGCCTCTTCCGCGATCGTCTTCAGTTCCCGGTCGGAGTACATGCAGGGTCCAACATCCTCCATGCCGGCAGCGCCTCCGCTGGTCATGATCTTCACCCAGTGAACAGGCGGTGTCTGCATTTTGATGTGATAGGCTTTCAGTCGTTTGATCTTGTCAATCAGCTCCGCTTCGGTATTGGCAACATAGCCGATCATCGGGCAATGTCCGTAGGAGCCCTGGATCGCGCTTCCGGCAGGAATGATATTGCAGCCTTTGACATAACCCCGCCGTATTGCTGCCGCCAACGGAATCGCACAGTCATCATTGCAGCCGACATCACGGACGGTCGTGACACCCGCCTTCAGCGAATTGTATGCACCCATGACACCCTTCGCAAAGCAAAGATAGTCTCCGTCTCTTTCCGTATCTGTCATCGGATCCGGCGATGTCCCATCCCAGACCAGATGAACATGCGCATCAATAATACCCGGTGTCAGGTACTTTCCTGTGCAGTCAACGACCGGAATCCCTTTTTCCGGCCGGTCCGTGATCTCACTGATCCGTCCGTCTGTAATGCGCAGATCTTTTCTGATATAATCTCCATTCCTGACATCAAGCACATTTCCGCCGGACATATAGAAATCATTCATGTTCTCTTATTCCTGCCTTTCCAATGACTGTGCACAGCCATTGACAATTCCTGTCTGCGGCTGTGCACAGTTCCAAAAATGAGTTTTTTATCGGATCATGCAGCTGCTTCCGCTTTTTTGTTCTGCGTAAGAGCGGACACGATAATCAATGTAAGAATCGAAACCGGGCCGGCAATCAGAGCACTCTGATAACCGCCGGGGCATCCTGCGATCTCCCAGGCAAGTGTGGTAACTGCTCCGAAAAGCATGGACAGGAAGCCTGCCGGACGTGTTACTTTCTTCGACCACATAGCACCCAGTACACAGGGAGTAATGCTGGCACCGATCATTGTATAGGACCAGTTCTGCAGTGCAAGCAGTGTCGGGAAGAAATTCAGAACGATCAGCGCGATAATACCGATCACAGCAGTTCCGATACGGTTCGTCATCAGCACCTGACGGTCTGTCGGTTTTTTATTGACGTACTGAACATAGAAATCATATGTGATACTGGTTCCGCATGTCAGCAGGTAGGATGTACCTGTCGTGATAATGAAAGCGGTAGATGCCGCCAGCAGCATTCCTCCTACAAAGGAAGGAATCAGTGTAGTCGTAGAAAGGAAGGACATACCGGCATCAATGTTCGTTCCGAACACGATGCTTCCTACGAATGCGATCAGTCCGACGCAGGGCATAACGATAATAGCCATGATCATCCATCCGATAATAGCAGTGCGGGCGGATTTATCATTTTTTGCTGCCGTGATTCGAGAGTAGAAGTTCTGATCACCTGTTTCCAGCATTACCAGCGGAAGGAAAGAACCGATCCAGATCAGGATATTTCTTCCGCCGAAGAAAGACAGCTTTTCGGGATTGATCTGTGCAGCTTTTGCTGTGATCTCACCCCAGCCGCCGCCGGCCTGCAGAACGAACGGAAGGCCGATCACGCAGCAGATCACGATCAGAAACGCACTGACAGCATCCGTCCATGCAACGGAGAACAGGCCGCCGGTAACAGACAGAAGAATAATGATCGCTGTCGCAATCAGTGTCGCGGTTTCCTTATCCACGCCCATTGTAATATTCAGAACATATCCGAATCCGCGGTACTGCGAGGAAATAATGCCTGCCATACCGATCAGATTGATAAAAGAGCCAAGAATACGGGTCTCGGCGCCATACTTCTGCTGCAGGATCTGCGGAACTGTGTAACAGTTGCTCTTACGGATCTGCTTATACGCACACAGATAGATAATACAGAAAATAATGAACGGGATGACCCACTGGATCCCGGCCCAGTAGCCGTAATTATACGCCAGCGAATTTCCGCCGCCGGTAATGGTGCCGCTTCCAACGGAAGTCGCGAGCAGAGTTCCCATCAGAACGAACGGGCCCAGACTTCTTCCGGCCAGTGCATAGTCTTCACTGCTTTTGACCTTCCGTGAAGCCCACAGACCGATCAACATCATGGCAACAAAGTAAATAATGACATAGATCAGCAAATAGGGTGTCGTGTGAACCTGTAGAAATTCCATAGCATTTCCTCCTTTTTGCATACCATGAATGAACGTCTGCGCTCGGCCGAATATATTCGCAGAATTCATTCGCCGAATATATTCTGTATTATAGGGTGAACGGAAGTCCGTGTCAAGCATTTTTATATTTATTTGCTCGACTTTTCATATTTATACAATGGTATAAACTGTGTTCTATTTAATGGTTATCTGCAATAAAAGATGCGAAACCTTCAATCAGCCAAGGCTCCGCATACTTATCGCAAGTTTCTCACCAAAAAAGCCAAAAACCGTTTCCTCCCGAATAAGGTCGACAGCTTTTGGCCTCAGCTTTTGCCGCGTTGGTTTCATTCTGTTCAAAGCTTTTACAGAAAATCTCTGTTATGCTTTCTTTTCCCCTGTTACATGTCTGTACATTTTTTCGACAGAGGACGACATATTCACCGGAATCAGTTTTACTTCCGGATGTTTTCCCGCAAATACGGAAAACAGCTCGTGCGCAAATCCCTGTCCGATCCAGTCTGTTCCGGCAAAATCAAGCGTCACTTCTTTGAAGCTGTCCAGCCGTTCGCAGATCCTCTTGGCCTGGGAACGTGAGACCGGGGCAGAGGGAAAAACCTGCGCTATTGGAATCATCGTCCTTGTAAATCCGCCGTCCACATCCGCATACAGATCAAATATTTCTGCTGGGCTGCGTTTTGATGTATTTGATAATGTCATCACTACTGTAGTGCCCGGCGAATGCGCTGCCGATACAGCAGACAGCAGATCTTCATTAAACGCGTTGCAGCTGAAGATCCTCCCCTCTGACTGGATCATAAATTCATCCATCATGCGGGAGCTGAAAAAAATCCCTTCTCCGGAATGCTGCTGCGGATTCGTGGTAAGCTTTCCCTTAAACAACTCTGTTACAGCATCAGACAGATCTGTCATTCCGTAATAATCAGCAATTTTCCTGAAGATTCCGATCCCGTTATCCCGTAAAATAACCGTTGTGTCCAGCGCATCCTGCCTGATGGATAAATATGCATTTTCCGCTTCGGAATGATCGATTACATTATTTGTCATTTCAGAAAAGACATACGACCAGATACTGATCACATTGTCCGGCAGATCACGGATCAATGGAAATAAATACCGGTCATAAGCAAGCGTATCCGAAACAAAATCACCATTCTCTCTGCTAAGAGTATAGTTGAAGGTCCTGACCGAAAGACTGTGTTTTCCACGCCCCTGTTTTTCGATCTGCCCGGCGTCGGTGAGCTCCTTTATATAACGATGGACGGTACTAGGATCAATCCCCAGCGAAGAAGATACATATGCCGGCACTGATGACGTTCCGGCTTTGATTTTTTCCATAATATACAGTTTTGCTGCCTCACGCTGTTCTGCAGAAATTCTCATCTCCCAAACGCACCTCCATCCTCTGTTTCTTGTTTTATTATAGCTTCTAACTTGCAATAATTCAACTTAAACTAGCAATAAAGGCTGCGAAAACACTCTATTCGCAAGTTTCTCATAAAAACGAGCCAGGAGGCTGACCTCCCGGCTCATCTCGGCTACTTCACCGTCACTGTAACTTTCACCGACAATCCGTTCTGCGCATACACATACACTGTGCATTTGCCTTTTTTCTTTCCTGTGATTACGCCCTTCTTTGATACCGTCGCGATCTTCGGATTGGAAGACTCAAAACTGATCTTCCTGTGCTTTTTGATTTTCGTACCGGCTTTCACCTTCTGCTTCGCTTTCAGTTTGACTGTCTTTTTCACTTTGACAGTCACTTTCTTTTTATTCAGCGTCAGCTTCGCCGGATTGCCGTTCTTTCCGCCGGTCGTTGCAACATGAATGGATTTGGATGTCGCAATGACCCGGGATTCACCGCCCTTTGTCACCTTATAGGCGGCGACAATCATTTTGTAATAGGTGTTCTTCTTCAGCTTTCCGCTTTGGATCTTCTTCAGTGTGAAGGATTTCTTCGAGCCGCCTTTGACTTCCGCCACCTGCTGGTACTGGTTCTTCTTCCCGCACTTGTTGGCGTAAATGATATAGCCGGCTGCGCCTTTTACCTTTTTCCACTGAAGCTTGATCGATTTCTTTGAGATCTTCTTCGCTTTCAGCGTCAGCGTTTTGTAATCCGAATTTGCCGGATCAGCGTTGTCGGACAGGGCTGCCATGGTCTTTGTTGTTGCTTCAGCAGTCTTATGCCCGGCTTTTTCTTCTGCTTCAGCCTCGGCTTCCATTTCAGCAAGAAGTTTCTTCGCCTGCGCAAGCTTTTTCACTGTTGCAGCCGGAATGCGCTTTTTCTGATCCGCAGAGAGCGCTTCATATGCCCTGACCGCAGGAATCGTCCATTCAAAATCATGCTGACCTGTGGGCGGCGCGGTCTCCTGTCTCTCTACCAAAGTAATCCCACAGTAGGAGCATTTTTCCCATGCAGAATATCCGGGGTCAGCGCAGGTAGGTTCTGTCGCCGGCATCTCCACCGGCGTATGTGCCGCGATCGGGATTACACTGCCGGCATGTAGGAGTCCCTGGCAGACACTGCAGTACACATCTCCCGAATAGCCTTCCGACATACAGGTCGCTTCGACTGCGTCCCGAAGCTCTTCGGTATGGGCAGTCAGTTCCGTTTCTCTTGTTTCTTTTACTCCGCACTCTGTACAGCGCCGCTCTTCCAGTCCCTTTTTGGTACACGAGGCGGGCTCTGCGATCGTCCAGTCACCCCAGGTATGCTCATCATGTTTCCATAATTCAAGCACATATCTGTCTGTATAGACATTGCCATTGTACGGATCCTTTGCTTCCGCAATAAATATGATTTTGGCGTACTCACCGCCTTCATCCTCCGTCAGACCGCAGGAATAGCAATCCAGCTCTTCAAGCGCCGTAAAAAACGCAATGCCTTCAAGGCTGGTTATGTCAGCATAACCGGCTACAGATATGGTCGTTACTGCCGCAATTTCCGCATCAGATAATCTGTTATCATTATTCGTATCAAAATTCTTCACTTCAGACCTGAAGATATCATTCGGAAAATTTACGCTGTTGATATAGACCGTCGCTGCTGATGCCGTCTCCGGAAGCGCAAATAACAGAATCACGCCCAAAAACACCGGCAGGAGTATTTTTCTATACTGTTTTTGATTTTATTCATTCTCATTCCCGATCCTTTTCATAATACAGTCATCACATCTTAAAGTATGCAAAAAAACCCGTACCGTTTTAACAGTTATAAGAAAATTATAAAAAATCCATGTATCAATTACAATAAGCCGCCAGCATAGTCTTTTTTATCGAATTATACTGCCAGCCGGATTCATCGTTTTCACTCTCCCCCGCTTGACTTTCCATCATCCCCGCCCTAAAATAACAACAACAGCACTTCGGAATCCGGAATACAGCCGCCGGAAGAAGTGCTGTTTTTCTTTATAGTGTCCTTAACCGGGCAGCCGGAGGACGCGCTGCACCCGATCCGGCCCGTACGGAGGTGGTGCCTTATGAGCGATTACGAGATCATCATGGTTCTGCTTACATTCTGTATAGTAGTCATTGATATTATCAAAGTAACACGTAAGTAAGCAAAAAGCCGTCCCCACCTTGGCAAGGTCGACGGCTTTTTGCTTCAGATTTCGCCGGGTCGGGTGTCCACACCACCCTTCCGGCTGTCCCGTTAAGGACATTATAGATCACAAATCTTTAAATTGCAAGAATATCGATTTCTTATGCGAACGGATTCTCCGTCGGATACGGCAGGCTCTTCGGCTGATTATACGCGATATCCTGTACACCCAGGAACTTGAACACCTCGAACAGGGCCTTTCCGTGATGGCCGAATGCCACCGCGCCGTGATGAGGATATCTCTTCTGGATCAGCACATGGCGGTAGAATCTGCCCATCTCGTGGATCGCGAAGATGCCGATGCCGCCGAAGGACTGTGTCGCTACGGGCAGGATCTCACCCTCTGCGATGTAGGAGCGGAGATTGCCGTCGCTGTCGCACTGCAGACGATAGAATGTGATCTCGCCGGGTGCGATATCGCCTTCGAGCGTTCCTCTCGTGAAATCGGGATCGCTGCCAGCCGGCTCCAGAAGTCTGTGCTGGATGAGCTGATACTTGATCGCTCTGTCTGCGCACATCTTGCAGGAAGGCGTATTGCCGCAGTGGAATCCCATGAAGGTATCGGTCAGGGTATAATCGAATTTGCCCTTGATGCTCTCTTCATACATGGAAGCAGGCACGGAGTTGTTGATATCCAGCAGCGTGATCGCATCGCCGGATACGCAGGCGCCGATATACTCGGACAGTGCGCCGTAGATATCCACTTCGCAGG
>DFKM01000224.1:4445-9409 GCA_002373555.1 Lachnospiraceae bacterium UBA3645 | reverse complement strand
CGCCGGAGCAGGCGAGAGGCGGATACTGCGACGAGCGGAGCGATATCTATTCGCTCGGCATCACGCTGTATGAGATGCTGACCGGCCGGGTGCCCTTCGAGGGCGAATCCACGGTCTCCGTTGCGCTTCTGCACATCCAGGGAGAAATGGTCCCGCCCCGGGAATATGAACCGCTGATTCCCGTGAGCCTTGAAAAGATCATCCTGAAATGTACGCAGAAGAAGCCGGAGCTTCGGTATTCCTCCGCGACGGAGCTGATCAGCGATCTGAAGAAATCGCTGACCATGCCGAACGAGGATTTCGTCCGTATTGCTTCGCTTTCCAGTTCGTCGCCGACAATGGTCTTCTCCGGTGATGACAAGGAAGAGATCGAGCGGCAGAGAAATGTTCGCACTGGTTCATACAAGACGGATTACAGTATGGACGATACGGCAGATTATGACAACGATGAGCGGATGCCGAGACGCGAGCGGGAATATGTATCCGAACGTGACCGCGGGCGCAGACGTTATAATGATTATAATGAAGATGAGGAGTACTCCTACAGCGGATACAATTCGAGCAGGGATTCCGGAATGGAGAGAGTCATCACCGGCATCTCGATCGTGGTCGCATTGATCATCGTGATCATCGTTGCAGTGTTCGCGCTCCGCGGATGCGGCGCCGATATGGAGCTTTTCCCGGAGACAACGGCAGCCGAGACCACCGGCCCCGAGACTACGGCGGCGCCCGATGCAGAGGCGCTGCAGGTGGCCATGGTGAATCTCCTGGGCATGACGCAGCGGAATGCAGTCAAGACGCTGGAGGATATGGGTCTTACGGCGAATGTTGAGACCGGCCCATCCGATGATTATAAGGAAGGGCAGGTGTTCGAGCAGGAGTTCCGGGAAGGCGAGATGGTCGATGCCGGAACCGTTGTGACGATCAAGGTCAGCACGGGCGTGGAAGCCATCACGATCCCGACCAATGTGCTGGGTACGAGCGAAGCCAATGCGAGATCCATCCTGGAAAGCCTCGGCTTCCGGGTGGCGGACAAGACCCGCACCGAGAACAGTGATACAGTCGAAGAAGGCATGGTGATCAATACGGATCCCTCGGCGGGTTCGGCGGCATCCAAGGGTGCTTCGGTCACGCTGATCATTTCCGACGGCCCCGCGGTCAAGGAAGTGAAGGTGCCGGATATTACGGGACTGACGGAATCGAAGGCGGTCGAGCGGTTGGAGGACAACGAACTGAAAGCCGGGGATATCAGCTATGAAGCCAGCGACAGCGTTTCCAAGGGCATGGTCATCAGACAGGATCCCGCTGCCGGTGAGAAGGTTGAGGAAAATTCTTCCGTATCCTTTACCGTCAGCAGCGGCTCCGAGAGCGTGGAAGTGCCGAATGTGATCTATATGAGTCTTTCCGAAGCGAAATCCGCGCTGTCTTCCGCCGGCCTGGAGGTCGGAACTGTCAGTGAAGACTATAGTGAGGAAAGCGATAAGGATGTCGTGATCAGCCAGAGCACCAAGGGCGGTTCGAAGATCAGGAAGGGAAGCAAAGTCGATATCGTGATCGGCAAGGGACCGAAGCCTACGACGGCAGCGGAGACCCAGGCGCCGGAGACGCCGGCTTCCTTTGAAGACGGCGGCGATCCCGACGATTATGAGAATGAGCCCGAACCGCAGCCCGCGGAAGACGAAGTCATATCATGACGGGAGAGGGCATCATCATCCGCGGCGTCGGCGGATTCTACTATATTCATGACGGAAAAGATGTATATGAATGCCGTGCCAGAGGCATTTTCAGGAACAGGAACGAGAAGCCTCTGGTCGGCGATAAAGTAATGTTTGACATCACGGATGCAGCGGATCTTGAGGGGAATGTGGTCAGTATCGCAGACAGAAAGAACTCCCTGATAAGACCCGCTGTTGCCAATGTGGACCGGGTCATGGTCGTGTTCGCGGTATCTGCGCCCGAACCGAACCTGAATCTGTTGGACCGTTTTCTCATTATGATGAAGAAACGGGAGATCCCGGTGACCATCCTCTGGAACAAATGTGATCTGCTCCCGGAGGCGGAGAGCGCCGCTCTTGCGGATGTTTACCGGAACAGCGGACACCGGATGCTCCGGATCTCCGCGGACAGCGGGCAGGGCATCGAAGAGGTCCGGGCACTGCTGGCGGATTCCGTGACCGTGCTGGCCGGACCTTCGGGCGTAGGCAAAAGCACGCTGCTCAACCGGATCTGTCCCGAAGCCGGGATGACCACGGGCGGGCTCAGCCGCAAGAACATGCGCGGCAGACATACGACGAGGCATACCGAGCTTTTTGCGGTGGAGGGCGGAGGCTATATCCTGGATACGCCGGGATTTTCGGCGCTGGATATCTTCGCGGAAGACGTACGGGCGCTGGAAGCATGTTATGCGGAATTTGCAGAATACAGAGACGAATGTCGGTTCCTGGACTGCGCACATATCAATGAACCGGACTGCGCGGTCAAGGATGCGGTCGGCAGAGGCGCGATCCACAGGACAAGGTATGAAAATTACGTCCAGCTTGCAAAAGAGCTTGCGGACAGGAAGAAATACAGGTGAACAGCATGACAGAACGGAAGAATTACCATCTTGCACCCTCGATCTTATCCGCGGACTTTACGCAGCTGGGGAACCAGATTCATTCCGTGGAGGAGGCCGGTGCGGATTATCTGCATATCGATGTCATGGACGGCTGTTTCGTACCGAGCATTTCCTATGGTATGCCGCTCATCAAGAGCATTCGGAAATGTACGGACATGGTCTTTGATGTGCATCTGATGATCGAGGAGCCGGACCGGTATCTGGAGGATTTCCGGGACTGCGGCGCCGATCTCATCACCGTGCACGCGGAAGCCTGCAGACATCTGGACAGAACGCTCGGCCATATCCGGGATCTCGGCCTGAAGGCAGGCGTTGCGCTTAATCCGGCGACACCGGTATCCGTACTTACGCATGTCCTGCCGATGTGCGATATGGTGCTGATCATGTCGGTGAATCCCGGATTCGGCGGACAGGATTACATCCCTTATGCTACGGAGAAGATCAGAGAACTGCTGGGCATTCTGAATGCCCGCGGACTGAATGCGGATATTGAAGTGGACGGGGGCGTGAATACATCGCGTGTCCCGATGCTGCTTTCGGCCGGCGCCAATGTGCTGGTGGCCGGATCAGCCGTCTTTAAGGGCGACGCGGAGAAGAATGCACGCGATCTCTTGGCGGCCATGGAGGCATGCATTTAACCCGCGGGACCTGTCCCCATGGGTTAAAAAAGCTGACGCACATCTGTGCGTCAGCTTTTTGATGCCGGCTACCGGAATCGAACCGGTACGAGTGTCGCCACCCGCGGGATTTTAAGTCCCGTGCGTCTGCCAGTTCCGCCAAGCCGGCTTCGGATTCTATTTATAACACATCCCTGCCTGATTTGCAAGCGGGGATGTGTTTTCCTGTTCCGTGAAAGTCATTCTTGACAAAAACTCTGATGCAGGAGTAATCTAACCACTAACAGAAAAGAAGGCAGGCGGGTAATTGCATGTTAAAAACACTGGCATCCCATATCAGGGAATTCAAGCTTCCGTCATTGCTGACGCCGGTGATGATGGTCGCGGAGGTCATTATGGAGATGGTGATCCCTCTTCTGATGGCTTCCATTATTGACAACGGCGTGGAGAAGGGCGATATGCAGCATATCATGAAGACCGGCATGGTCATGGTGGTCGCTGCGGGCTTCGGTCTTCTGTTCGGCATTCTCGGCGGCGTTTTCGCTGCCAAAGCCTCCACGGGCTTCGCCAGAAATCTCCGGAAAGCGATGTTCGACCACATCCAGACATTCTCGTTCGCGAATATCGACCGCTTCAGCACAGCCGGTCTGATTACCAGACTGACGACCGACGTCACGAATATCCAGATGGCCTATCAGATGCTCCTCCGGATGTTCGTGCGCGCGCCGATCACGCTGATCGTGGCGATGTGCATGGCGTTCTATATCAATCGCAGTCTCGCGAGGATCTATCTGATCGCTGTTCTGATCCTGGCGGTCTTCCTCGGTCTCATCATCATGAATGTCACGAAGCATTTCCGTGAGGTCTTCAAAAAGTATGATGATCTGAATGCGAGCGTGCAGGAAAATGTTTCCGCGATCCGTGTCGTGAAGGCCTATGTCAGGGAAGAGTACGAAAAAAGCAAGTTCTTCAAGGCAAGTGAAAATGTGTATAAGCTGTTCATCAGGGCGGAGAAGATCCTGACGCTGAACATGCCGATCATGATGACGACCGTTTATTCCTGCATCCTGCTGATCAGCTGGCTCGGCGCGAAGATGATCGTAGGGAGCGAGCTTACGACCGGTGAACTGATGAGCCTGCTCGCCTACTGCATGAATATCCTGATGAGCCTGATGATGCTTTCCATGGTATTTGTCATGATCACGATGAGTTATGCGAGCGGACAGCGTATCGCCGAAGTGCTGAACGAGGAAAGCTCGCTGGTCAATCCGGAAAACCCTGTATATCAGATCCCGGACGGCAGGATCGAATTTTCGCATGTGAATTTCCGTTACAATCAGGACAGTGACAACAATGTACTGAAGGATATCAGCCTGCAGATCGCTTCCGGCGAGACCATCGGGATCATCGGTGCGACGGGCAGCTCCAAGAGCACGCTCGTCAGCCTGATCAGCCGGCTTTATGATGTGAGCAGCGGAAGCGTGAAAGTCGGCGGCATCGATGTCAGGGAATATGATCTGGATACGCTCCGGAACAATGTCGCCGTCGTTCTGCAGAAAAATGTGCTTTTCTCCGACACGATCCTGGACAACCTGCGCTGGGGAAAGGAGGATGCATCGGAAGAAGAATGTATCCGGGCTGCGAAGCTTGCCTGCGCGGATGAATTCATTCGGAAATTCCCGGACGGCTACAATACGCATATAGAACAGGGCGGCAGCAATGTCTCCGGC
>DFKM01000224.1:0-4398 GCA_002373555.1 Lachnospiraceae bacterium UBA3645 | reverse complement strand
AGCAATGTCTCCGGCGGGCAGAAGCAGCGGCTCTGCATTGCCCGTGCGCTCTTAAAGGATCCGAAGATCCTGATCCTGGACGATTCCACGAGCGCTGTCGATACCGCGACAGACGCCCGGATCCGGAAGGCGTTCCGGGAGGAGATCCCGGGCGTGACGAAGATCATTATCGCGCAGCGTATTTCTTCCGTCATGGATGCCGACAGGATCCTTGTGCTGGAAAACGGCACCGTGCACGGTTTCGGCTCCCATGAGGAGCTGCTCGGCACGGATGAGATATACACCGAGATCTATGAGACGCAGACGAGCGGCGGCGGAGATTTTGATGAAGCCGCACGCGCCGATGCCGATTACCGGGATGAGGAATTTGACCGGAGAGGAGGCGAGAACCTATGAGTGATAATAACAGGAACACCGCCCCCGGTCCCGGAAGAAGAGGCATGCTGGGCCCCCGGCCGAAACTGAAGGATCCCGTCGGTCTTTTTAAGCGGGTCATGTCCTATGTAATGAAATATTACGGGATCCATATCGTGATCGTGGCAGTGTGCATCGTCATCTCAGTGCTCTGCAATGCCAGAGGCACGATGTTCATGCAGACGCTGATCGACGGCTACATCGGCCCCCTTCTGGCATCGCCGGATCCGGATTTTTCAGGTCTTCTGCATGCGATCCTGGTGATGGCCGGCATCTATGCGGTCGGGATCGCCGTGAGCTTTGCATATAACAGGATCATGATCTATGTATCGCAGGGCACGATCAAGCATATCCGCGATGACATGTTCGCCCATATGGAAAGCCTGCCGATCCGCTATTTTGATACGCATCCGCACGGCGATATCATGTCGAATTATACGAATGACGTGGATACCTTAAGACAGCTGGTGAGCCAGAGCATTCCGCAGTTCATCAACAGCGGCCTGACGGTCGTAACGGTCGTCGCCTGCATGCTGATGCTGAGCCCGGTGCTCACCCTGCTGACGCTGGCCATGGCCGGTCTGATGCTCTTCCTGTCCGGGAAGCTTGCCGGCATTTCCGGCAGATCGTTCCTGGCGCAGCAGAGAGATCTCGCGGCGGTCAACGGAAATATCGAGGAAATGATGGAAGGGCAGAAGGTCGTGAAGGTGTTCTGCCATGAGGCCATCGCGATGGAGAAATTCGGCGCGATGAACCAGTCTCTTTATGAGAGCGCGAATTCCGCCAACCGGACAGCCAATATCATGGGCCCGGTAAATGCCCAGCTCGGCAACATCAGCTATGTGCTCTGCGCGATCGCGGGCGGCGCGCTTGCGCTCAAAGGCTTTATGGGCTTCACGCTCGGCGGACTCGCGAGCTTTCTTACCTTCAACCGGAATTTTTCGATGCCGGTCAATCAGATCACGACGCAGATGAATTCCATCGTCATGGCGCTGGCCGGCGCCGAACGGATCTTTTCGCTGCTGGATGAAAAACCGGAAGCGGATGACGGCTACATTTCGCTGGTCCGGTGCCGGATGGAAGACGGGAAAGTGATCCCCGTGAAGGAGCGTACCGGCATGTGGGCCTGGGAGCATCCGTATCCGTCAAAGGGAACGGTGGAATATATCCCCATGAAGGGAAAGGTCGTCTTTGAACACGTGGATTTCGGCTACGAGGAAGATCATATCGTCCTGCATGATATTTCGCTTTATGCGGAAGCCGGACAGAAGATCGCGTTTGTCGGATCGACCGGCGCCGGAAAGACCACGATCACGAACCTCATCAACCGTTTTTATGATGTCAATACCGGGTCGGTCACCTATGACGGCCAGGATATCATGAAGATCAAAAAACCGGATCTGCGGCGCAGTCTCGGTATCGTCCTGCAGGAAACGCAGCTCTTTACGGGCACGGTCGTGGAGAATATCCGCTACGGAAAGCTGGACGCGACGAGGGACGAAGTGGTCGCAGCTGCAAAGCTGGCGAATGCCGACGGTTTTATCCGGCGTCTGCCGCAGGGCTATGACACGATGCTGCGGGGCGGCGGCGCCAATCTCTCCCAGGGACAGCGGCAGCTGCTCGCGATCGCGAGAGCGGCCATCGCGGATCCGCCGGTCCTGATCCTGGATGAAGCGACGAGCTCCATCGATACCAGAACGGAACGGCTGGTGCAGGAGGGCATGGATGCGCTGATGAAGGGCCGCACGACCTTCGTAATCGCCCACAGGCTGTCCACGGTCCGCAACAGCGACTGCATCATGGTGCTCGAAGCGGGAAGGATCATTGAGAGAGGACCACACGACGAGCTGATCGCCAAAAAGGGAAAGTATTATCAGCTCTATACCGGCAATCTGGAGTGAGCGGGAAAGAACAGCTTCGCGAAAGGAATCGTTATGGATAAAAAAGGATTGTTCATTGTTTTTGAAGGGATCGACGGCAGCGGAAAAAGCACGCAGCTGCAGCTCCTTGCCGACAGGCTCGAAGCCGCGGGGCTGTCCTGCTTCCTGACGAGGGAGCCTACGGATTCCGTCTTCGGAAAGCTGCTGCGGGATGTGCTGACACGGAAGGTGAAAGCCGACAACCGCGTTCTCGCGCCGCTTTTTGCAGCGGACAGGATAGATCATATCCTGCGGGAAGAAGACGGACTGCAGGCGGTCCTGGCCCGGGGGAAGGTGATCCTCTGCGACCGGTATTATTTCTCGAATTATGCCTATCAGAGCACTTCCCTGCCGCTTTCCTATGTGATTGCCGTCAATGAACCGTGCGCGGAAATGATGCGCCCGGATCTCACGTTCTTTATTGACGTTTCCCCGAAGACGGCCATGGAGCGGATTCGCGCGGGCCGGGAGCAGACAGAGCTGTTCGAGAAGGAAGAGATCCTGAGAGCGACCAGGGAGCAGTATCTGAAGGCGTTCGATGCCGTCCGGGAAAGGGAAAACGTGAAGATCATTGGCGGAGACCGCACGACATCGGAAATCGCGGACGAGATATTTGCGATAATCGTAGACGAACTGCCGGATGGTATGTTAAAATGACCGGAAATAAAAAAGAGCAGGAGACCCCTATGGAACCCAGACATACAATAGATGAGATATTCGGCGAGGATGTATTCAATGACAGGGTGATGCGTGAGCGTCTCCCCGGCAAGATCTATAAGGATCTGAAGAAGACGATCGAAGAAGGCCGCGAACTCAGCCCCGCCACGGCGGAAGTGGTGGCGAACGCCATGAAGGACTGGGCCATCGAGAAAGGCGCCACCCATTACACGCACTGGTTCCAGCCGATGACCGGCGTGACGGCGGAGAAGCATGATTCCTTTATTTCCACGCCCACGCCTGACGGCAGGACCATCATGGAGTTTTCCGGCAAAGAGCTGATCAAGGGCGAACCGGATGCGTCCTCCTTCCCGTCCGGAGGCCTGCGGGCGACCTTTGAAGCAAGAGGCTATACGACATGGGACTGTACTTCGCCTGCGTTCCTGAAGCATGACGCGGTCGGTACGATCCTCTGTATTCCCACAGCGTTCTGCTCCTATACGGGCGATGCGCTGGATAATAAGACCCCGCTGCTGCGTTCCATGCAGGCGATCAATGAACAGTCGCTGCGCGTGCTGCGGGCACTCGGCAATACTACGGCAAAAAAAGTGACCCCCATGGTCGGCGCGGAACAGGAGTATTTCCTGATCAACCGGGACAGCTATCTGAAGAGAAAGGACCTGATCTATACCGGCAGGACGCTCTTCGGCGCCATGCCTTCCAAGGGACAGGAGATGGAGGATCACTATTTCGGCAGCATCCCGGAAGCCATCGGCGGCTTCATGAGCGATCTGAACGAACGTCTCTGGAAGCTCGGGATTCCGGCGAAGACGCAGCACAACGAGGTGGCGCCTGCCCAGCATGAGCTCGCTTCCATTTATCAGGAATGCAATCTGGCAACGGACCAGAACCAGCTGGTCATGGAGTCGATGAAGAAGATCGCCTGCAAGCGCAATCTGACCTGTCTGCTGCATGAAAAGCCCTTTGCAGGCGTGAACGGATCCGGCAAGCACAACAACTGGTCGCTGTCGGCAGATGACGGCACCCAGTTCCTGAAGCCCGGAAAGAATCCGCACGAGAACCTGCTGTTCCTCCTGACGCTTTCCTGCGTGATCGCGGCTGTGGATAAGCACGCCGATCTTCTGCGGTTCTCCGCTGCCGATGTCGGAAACGATCACCGTCTGGGCCTGCAGGAAGCGCCGCCCGCGATCATCTCCATTTTCCTCGGCGAGCAGCTGGAGGATATCATCCGGCAGATCATCGAGACGGGAGAGGCGACCAGCAGCAAACGCGGCGATATGCTGCATACCGGCGTCAGCACGCTGCCGGATTTCATGAAGGATGCGACCGACCGGAACCGTACGTCGCCCTTCGCCTTTACGGGAAACAAATTCGAATTCCGTATGGT
>DFKM01000165.1 GCA_002373555.1 Lachnospiraceae bacterium UBA3645 | reverse complement strand
ATGCCGTTCATCACCGAGGAGATCTTCTGCAATCTGCAGGATGAGGAAGAATCCATCATGATCTCCACGTGGCCGGAATTCAAAGCAGCGTGGGATTTCCCGGCGGAAGAGGATCAGATCGGCAGAATGAAGGAAGCGGTCCGCTCCATCCGGAATGTCAGAGCATCCATGAACGTGCCGCCGAGCCGCAAGTCCGAAGTCTTCGTTGTTTCCGAGAAGGAAGAAGTCCGGAAGTCCTTCGAGACCGGAAAGAACTTCTTCATGGCGCTGGCCAATGCGAACGGACTTACGATCCTGTCTGATAAAAACGGCGTGCCGGAAGACGCTGTGTCCGCCGTCACGCAGGACGCTGTCCTCTACATGCCTTTCTCCGAGCTGGTGGATGTGGAAAAAGAAAAAGCCAGACTCGAGAAGGAAGAGAAGCGCCTGATCGGCGAACTGAAGCGCTCCGACGGCATGCTTTCGAACGAGCGGTTCTTAAGCAAGGCGCCCGCGGCCAAGATCGAAGAAGAGAAGGCAAAGAGAGAAAAATACGCGCAGATGCTTGATCAGGTGAGAGAGCAGCTGAAAATGATGCGGTGATCGGAATGGACAGCGAAAATACGAAGGAAGATATTCTGGATGCTGCCGTCTCGAGGGATAAAGTGATCATGCGCACCAGTTTTATCGGGATCGGCGCAAATGTTCTCCTCGCGGCTTTTAAAGCCGCGGTGGGGATCATTTCGAACTCCATCGCCGTGACGCTGGATGCGGTCAACAACCTGTCGGACGCGCTGTCTTCGGTCATTACCATTATCGGGGCAAAGCTTGCCGGGAAGCTCCCGGACAAGAAGCACCCGCTCGGCCACGGCAGGATCGAATACCTGAGCGCGATGATCGTTGCAGCAATCGTGCTGTATGCCGGCATCACTTCGTTTGTGGAGTCGGTGAAGAAGATCCTTCATCCGGAAGCGGCCGATTACTCGGTGGTCTCGCTGATCATCATTGCTTCGGCCGTCATCGTCAAGATCATCCTGGGAAGATTCGTGAAAGCCCAGGGCGAGAAAGTCAATTCCGGCGCACTGATCGCGTCCGGCGCGGATGCACTGTTTGACGCGATCCTGTCTGCCTCGGTCCTGGCTTCGGCCGTGATCTATCTTGTCAGCGGCATTTCGCTGGAAGCGTTTGTCGGCGTGGTGATCTCGGTGATCATTATCAAATCCGGCATCGAGATGATGATGGAGACCGTGGATGATATCCTCGGAAAGCGCGCGGACGCGGAACTGGTCATGGAGATCAAGAAGCAGCTGCTGTCCTTTGACGAAGTGCTCGGGGCCTATGATCTGAATATCAATAACTACGGCCCGGACAAGAATTATGCGACGGTCCATCTGGAGCTGCCGGATACGATGACGGTGGACCAGGTCGATGTGCTGACGAGAAAGGTGCAGACCAAAGTCTTTAAGGAGACCGGTGTCGTGCTGACCGGCGTCGGCGTGTATTCCTACAATACAACGGATAATGAAGCGGCAAAGCTGCGGAATACCGTCCGGAAGATCGTCATGGACCATGACTGGGCGCTGCAGATGCACGGTTTCTATGCGGATGTGGAGAACAGGACGATCCGGTTCGACGTCGTGATCAGTTTTGACATTACACCGGAAGATGCGCTGAAGACGCTGCATGCGGAGCTGGCAGAGGCGGTTCCGGGATATACGCTGCATATCGCGCCGGATGTGGATCTGGCGGATCTCTGAATATGAAAAAATAGCCCATGGGGACAGGCACCGCGGGTTACAAAACGTTTCGACGTTCTGTAACCCGCGGTGCCTGTCCCCATGGGCTATTTTTCATTTTTTTTCAGAAACTGTCACTTTTAAGACGATTTACTGACGAGGCCGGCATAAAATAAGAGCAGAAACTGTAAATGTGTAAAAGTTCGTTTTCACATCTGACAGGAGAAGAACGAAATGAAAACTATTATCATTACAGGCAGCGATCTGACAATCGAGGATCTGGTGGCGGTCAGCCGGGAGAATGCGGCAGTCAGACTGGACAAGGATGCAAAGGCGCGCATTACCGCATCCAGAAAGATCGTTGAAAAACTCGTGGCAGAGAAAAAGGTCGTCTATGGCGTGACCACGGGCATTTCGGGGTACAGCGAAACAGCGCTCACGCCCGATGAATGCCGGCAGATGCAGAAGAACCTGATCCTGACGCATGCCGTCGGTACAGGTGATCCGTTCAAGCGCGATGAAGCCAGAGCGATCATGCTGCTGCTGGTGAACAGCCTGGCCAAGGGCTATTCCGGCTGCAGACTGGAGACCGTACAGACGCTGGTCGATATGCTGAATAAGGATGTCACGCCGGTGATCCCGCAGAAGGGCTCCCTCGGTTCTTCCGATCTGGCGCCTTTAGCACACCTGGTACTGCCGATGATCGGACTCGGCGAAGCCGAGATCGGCGGGCATAAGATGGCCGGTGAGCTGGCCATGAAGCAGGCCGGCATTCCCGTCGTTGAGCTGATGTATAAGGAAGGCCTTGCGCTGATCAACGGGACGCAGACCATGACGGCAGTCGGCGCGCTTGCGTTATATGATTCCTTCCAGATCATGAAGACGGCGGAAATCGCCGCTGCCATCAGCTTCGAAGCGAACCGCGGCGTTCTGGACGCGCTGGATCCGAGGCTCCATGAGACCAGAAAACATCCTGGACAGCAGGAATCCGCGAAAGCGCTTGCCATGATGCTGGAGGGCTCCGGAAACATCACCCGCCAGGGCGAGATCAGGGTGCAGGACGGCTACGCACTGCGGTGTGCGCCTATCGTACACGGCGCGACCAGAGATGCGATCCGCTATATCAGAAAACGTGTGGAGATCGAAATGAACTCCGTGACGGATAATCCGATCATCTTCCCGGATACGGAAGAGGCGATCACGGGCGGCAACTTCCACGGAGAGCCCATGGCCATGGCCTTTGATTTTCTGGGCATTGCGGTCGCGGAACTCGGCAACATCTCCGAACGCCGCATCGAGCGTCTCGTCAATCCCGCGATCGGCGGCTTCCCGCCGTTCCTGGTCGAGAAAGGCGGCCTGAACTCCGGCTTCATGATCGTGCAGTATTCGGCTGCGGCGCTGGTATCGGAAAACAAGGTGCTCGCGCATCCGGCCGGTGTAGACAGCATCCCGACGACAGCCAGCCAGGAAGACCATGTCAGCATGGGCACGATCTCCGCAAGAAAGGCCGGCGAGATCATGCGGAATGTCCGCAGGATCCTGGCGATGGAACTGATGTGCGGCTGCCAGGCGATCGATCTGCTCGGCAATCTCGGATACGGAGCGGAAATGCTCGGAAAGGGTACCGGAGAAGCCTACAGGACGATCCGCGAAGTATGCGCGAGACTGGTCGAGGACAGACCGCTTTACGGCGACATCAACAACTGTGAAGCCGTTATCATCGATGAATCGATCATCCGCCGCGTGGAAGAGGCCGTCAAAGCCTGAAAAGACAGATAAGAATCAACCCGGACAGGATCGAGGATCCGCCCGAATCAATACATTTTTCCATGAAAGAAAGGTGCAGATATGAAAAAAGTAATCATTACCGGAAATGACCTGACACTGGAAGATCTGGTTGCCGTATGCCGTCAGAATGCTCCCGTAGCGCTGGCAGACGAAGCCAAGGAAAAGATCCTGGCCTGCCGCAAAGTCGTCGATGATCTTGTCGCGGAAGACAGGGTCGTCTACGGTATCACCACCGGATTCGGAAAATTCAGTGATGTCACGATCTCCCATGACGAGTGCAAGCAGCTGCAGAGAAACCTGATCGTCACCCACGCTGTCGGCGCCGGCGATCCTTTCCCCAGAGATGTGGCCAGAGGCATCATGCTCCTCCGCGTCAACAACCTCGCGAAGGGTTTCTCCGGTGCGAGACTGGAGACCGTGCAGACCATCATCGCCATGCTGAACCGCGGCGTTACCCCGATCATTCCCCAGAAGGGCTCTCTCGGCGCTTCCGGCGACCTCTGCCCGCTGGCCCACATGGTGCTTCCGATGATCGGCCTCGGCGAAGCGGAATTCAACGGCTTCCGTATGGCCGGCTCCCACGCCATGCTGCAGGCAGGCATCCCTACCATCGAGCTGACCTCCAAGGAAGGCCTTGCGCTGATCAACGGCACACAGGCCATGACCTCTGTCGGCGCGCTGACCCTGTATGACGCGATCCAGATCCTGAAGACCGCTGAGATCGCTGCGGCCATGAGCTTCGAAGCGAACCGCGGCGTCATTGACGCGCTGGATCCCCGTCTGCATGAGGTCCGTCCCCATATCGGACAGATCGAATCCGCGAAGGATATCAGAACACTGCTCGAGGGCAGCAAAAATACGACCCGCCAGGGCGAGATCAGAGTGCAGGACGGCTATTCTCTCCGCTGCGCACCTGTTGTCCACGGCGCCAGCCGCGATGCCATCCGCTATGTGAAGAAGCGCGTCGAGACCGAGATGAACTCCGTCACGGACAACCCCATCATCTTCACCGACACACAGGAAGGCATCTCCGGCGGAAACTTCCACGGACAGCCCATGGCACTGGCCTTTGACTTCCTCGGCATCGCGCTTTCCGAGCTTGCCAATATCTCCGAGCGCCGGATCGAGCGTCTGGTCAACCCCGCGATCGGCGGATTCCCGGCCTTCCTGGTCGAAAAAGGCGGCCTGAACTCCGGTTTCATGATCGTACAGTATTCCGCTGCAGCGCTTGTTTCCGAGAATAAGGTGCTTGCGCATCCCGCGAGCGTAGACTCCATTCCTTCTTCCGCGAACCAGGAAGACCATGTCAGCATGGGTACCATCGCAGCCAGAAAGGCCGGCGATATCATGAGACATGTAAGACGTGTGCTGGCCATGGAACTGATGTGCGGCTGCCAGGCAGTGGATCTTCTGAAGAATCTCGGATACGGACCGGAGTTCCTCGGCAAGGGAACCAAGGAAGCTTACGATGTGATCCGTGAGGTCTGCGACAAGCTGGTCGAGGACCGTCCGCTGTATGATGACATCAACCGCTGCGAATCCGTGATCACGAACGAGACGATCATCGAGCGCGTGGAAGCGGCTGTCGGTGAGATCGGTTCTCTGAGCTGAAAGAAGATCTTTGAAACAAAGAACAGCTTGAAAATTTCAGAATAAGGGAGAAGACGGGCGCCTGCTGGCGCCTGTCTTCTCGTTTTGTAGAGGTCAGACTAATTGACTTGTCGGTTTGATGCTGATATAATCTGAATATAGTATTGCTTTATGCGAATGTTCTCATAATGATATGTGTCTGAAGGCTTTTGCGGAGAAAAGATATGTCCGATGTCGGAAATCATATAAAAGTCGTTCTGTTCGGTACCCCCGGCGTATTTATCGGTGATGAAAAGGAGAGGATCCATTTCCCTTACAGGAAAGCGGAGGGGATCTTCTATTATCTTTGCGTCAATAAGAGCGCGCTGCGGGATGAGCTGATCAATGTCTTCTGGGAAGACTGCGACGAGCAGACCGGAAGGAAGAACCTGCGGCAGGCACTGTACGAGCTGAAGAAGGTGCTGCCGGTGGAACCGGTCAAGGCCGAGGGACAGAACCGGCTGTATCTGGATGCCGATGCTGTTTTTATCGAAGACGCTGATCTTCCGGAGGAAGAACTTCTTCTTCAGGGGAAGGAATTCCTCCAGTATTTTTATGTAAAAGGGGCCCCCGGGTTCGATGACTGGGTGAACGAACGCAGGCTGGAGCTGAAGGAACGGTGCCGCGCCGCCGCGAGAAAACTGATCCCGGATGCGGTGCGTGTGCGGGATGTGAAAAAACTGCACGAGACGCTGATGGCCTGGCATAAGCTCGAACCGTATGAAGAGCATGTCATCAAAGAAACCATGGAGGCATATTCCGCGTGCGGACAGTACAACATGGCGATCCAGGCCTACCAGGATTATCAGGAGCTGATCCGGAAGGAGCTGGAGGAGGAACCCGGCGAAGAGCTTGCGTCCCTTTACCGGCAGATCTTCCGGCTGAAGGAGAATGATACCGGGACGGGCGCCATGCCGGAAAAACGTTTCTACTGCAGATATCCGGAGATCTATGATCTCGGGAGGAGCCTGGACAGGTTCAGCGCCGGCAGTTCCTCCGTATCCGTGGTGATCACGGGAGAGCTCGGCGTCGGAAAGACCGCCCTGCTGACGCACATGTCCAAGATGGCGCCCGGCCAGAGGACCATGTATTTCCTGACGCACTGCTATGAGACGGAGAAGGCCTATTATCTGAAGGCTTTCCGGGAATGGTTCAAATGGCTTGAAAAATATGATGATGAAGGAAGACTCCATCTCTCGAAGGACAATCAGGAACTTCTGCACCAGCTGTTCTCCGACCGGTATCTGAAACAGGAGGAGAGACCGGCTGTTTTCGGCGCGTCGACCTATGCGATCTGGGAGGACAGTGTGATCTCCATGTTCCGCGAGATCACCGGAAAACGAAGGATCGTGCTGTTTATCGATGATATCCAGTGGATGGATGATCTGAGCAGACAGCTGCTCTGGCGGCTCGTGCTGGAACTGGAAGGCAAGTTCTGCTTTATCGCCACCTACAGGACCGGCGAAGAGGAGAGCAATCTGGATTTCCTGCGGCGGGCTGAACGGCGGGAACTGGTCCGGTTCATGAAGCTTCTGCCGTTTACCGAAGAGGAGACCGCGGAGATCATCCGAAGCGAGATCCCGGCCGGGAACGCCGGCATCATGGCCTCGAAGATCTGGCAGCGGACGGAAGGCAACGCGATGTTCCTGATGGATCTTCTGAATATGATCCGGGACGAGGGCTGGGATTCCGGCTCGATCCCGCCGAAGAGCGAATATATCGTCCGGGCGAGGCTGCGCAACATTACGCCTGTGCAGAAACAGATCCTGTGTGCGCTATCGATCTTCATGGAGCATGCGGAGCTTTATGAACTGGAGATCCTGGTGGACATGGACAGACTGTCGCTCCTCGAAGAGCTGGAAGCGCTTGAAAAGCACCGGATCGTGCAGGAGCTTGTGGCCGGCGAATATCTGGCCTATGAATTCCGCCATCAGTATTATAAAGAATACGTTTACAATGACCAGCCGCTCGCGAAACGCAGACATATGCATTATCTCGTCGCAAAGGCCTATGAAAAATTAAAGAACAACAAACGGTGGCTGGAGCATCTGCCGTTCATCATTTACCAGTTCGAAAAGGCCGGGGAGCGGGCGCTTGCCGACCAGTACCGTCAGGAATATAAGGTCGAGACAGACGCGACCGTCATATCCGGGGATCTCGGGTAACAGGAAAACTTTGAAAAAAGAACAAAAAAAACAAAATAAATTTGACGCAATTATAAAAAAGACATGAAAAAAGTACACTTTTTTGACGTTTGACCGTTAAAATATAATCATATTAGCACGGAACACTGATCTGTCCGCAGGAAAGGAGTGAAGGGGGGAAGAAATACCGGACACAGCTGCAAAAGGTTAGTTACAAATATGTATTATCCCAATAAGAAAGAGGTGTAATGTATGGAGAAGAAAGAACGGCAGGTTCGTCTGCCCAACATGATCGAAGCATTGATCCCCATTCTTACAATGGCGGGCCTCATGCTTTACTGCCTGAACGTTGACAAGGCATATGTAGACGCACATATGCCGCTGGTCGTTTCCATGTGTGTTGCCTGTGTGATCGGCGTGATCTGCGGTCATTCCTTCCAGTCCATTCTGTCCGGCATGATCGAACGTGTCAGCAATACGCTGGAAGCCATCCTGATCCTCTGCACGGTCGGTTTCCTGGTATCGTCCTTCATGGCAGCCGGAACCATTCCTGCAATGATCTATTACGGACTCGGAATCCTTACCCCCAAACTTTTCCTGCCGGTCGGCTGTATCCTCTGCGCCATTACCGGTCTTGCCTGCGGATCTTCCTGGACCACAACGGCTACCGTGGGTCTGGCTTTCGTCGGCATCGGCGCCGGCCTCGGACTGAACCCCGCACTGACAG
>DFKM01000069.1:2933-3551 GCA_002373555.1 Lachnospiraceae bacterium UBA3645 | reverse complement strand
CAACGAAAGCGCCGGAGACCACCACTGAAGCGCCTGAAACGACCGCAAAAGCACCGGAGACTGCCACGGAAGCGGCGGAAACGCCTGCAGCACCGGAAACATCTGCGGAAGCAGAGACGTCTGCCGAGGCTTCGGGAGAGACGCTGACAGAGACTGCAGAGACGCCCGAAGCACAGAGTATCCCGGCGGGACCGACCGGATATGAAAAGGTGCTGGAGGATTACCGGAAGGCACTTTCGGGAGCGGAAGAAACCTATTTCCACGGACTGCCGATCGCAAAGACAGACCCGGCGGAGCTGGAAGCGGATCCGATGGCGGAGCCGGTGAAGGACAGCAAAGCGTATGCCTATGCATTCTATGATCTGAACGGAGACGGCAGAGACGAGCTGATCATCACGAACAGACTGCTGGTCGAAGAGCCTGCAGCTGCTGAAGAGACCGAGGCGGCTGGAGAAAACAATGCGGCCGGAGAGATCGATGCGGTCGAAGAAAGCGATGACGCAGCAGATGCCGGAACAGCGGACGAGATCGCTGCGGAAGACGATATGAACACAGAGGAGATTGTCGATCCCGAGGAAAGCAGTGAGGAAGCCGCAGAGAGCGAGGAAGCGGAAGTCG
>DFKM01000069.1:1911-2887 GCA_002373555.1 Lachnospiraceae bacterium UBA3645 | reverse complement strand
AGCGGAAGTCGTCGCAGGCGTGACAGAGGATGCTGACGGGGAAGAGATCTTCATTCCGGAGCCGGCGGAAGAATCGCCTGCCGTGCAGGAAATGCCTGCCGATGAATCCGAGACAGAACCCGCGCCGGTCATGGTCCGGCCGGATGAGATCCATATCCTCACGATGAACATGCCGGATTCCGGGGAAGAAGAGGAAGAACTGCTTTCCCAGGCCAGAGAGCTGCTGTGCGGTTCGGAGAACGAGCACTATACGATCCTTTCCGACCGTTCGATCCGGTACACGCAGGATGGTGCGGATGCGCCGCTGTATTATGTGATGGACGAAGACGGCGGACTGGCGGAAGCGTTTACGGATCCGGAAGCCACGTCCTCTGTGACGGAACTGTACTTTGACAGCACGCTTTGGCAGCCGGTCGTTGTGACGGAAGAACAGTGACTCTGTTCACAATTTTGTCACGATTCTTTTTAAAGATTTTATTGATTTTAGGAACATAGTTTTCTATACTTAATGGTAACTTTTTATCACGGAGACAAAATACATGGAACCTAACAACAACCAGAACCGAAACAATAATCAGGGCAAGACACCGAATTTCATGTCGATGGTGATCCTTGCCATGGTGACCTTGTTCCTCATCTCCATGATCAGCCGTGTCTACAATAACGGTACATCCACCGAGCTCACCTATAACGAGTTTATGGAGATGATCCAGACACAGAATATCGAGAAGGTGGAGATCGACGAATCCTACCGCAAGATCACGGTGACGGTGAAGCCTTCGGATGCCAGCAGCATTACCGAGGAATATTACACTGCCATCGTCGGCGATCAGGTGGAGGACGTAAAGGCGATCCTGACACAGAGAGGCATCAGTGTCAAGGGAACGGTCATCGAACGGACCTCATGGCTTACCGAGCTCCTGATCTATATGTTCCCCGTACTGCTTGTCTGGGGCATCTTCATGTTCGCCATGCG
>DFKM01000069.1:0-1859 GCA_002373555.1 Lachnospiraceae bacterium UBA3645 | reverse complement strand
CGGCGCGGCGGCGGTGTCGGCGGCGGCATCATGGGCATCGGCAAGAGCAATGCCAAGATGTACATGCAGAAAGAGACCGGCGTGACATTTGCGGATGTTGCCGGACAGGATGAAGCGGAGGAATCCCTGGTGGAGATCGTGGATTTCCTGCATAATCCGCAGAAGTATACGGAGATCGGCGCGAAGCTGCCGAAGGGCGCACTGCTTGTCGGCCCTCCCGGAACCGGCAAGACCCTGCTGGCAAAGGCCGTTGCCGGCGAAGCACATGTGCCGTTCTTCAGCCTGGCCGGATCGGATTTCGTGGAGATGTTCGTCGGCGTCGGCGCTTCCCGTGTGCGTGATCTGTTCAAGCAGGCGCAGCAGAACGCGCCCTGCATCATCTTCATTGATGAGATCGACGCGATCGGCAAGAGCAGAGATACCAGATTCGGCGGCAATGACGAACGGGAGCAGACACTGAACCAGCTGCTTTCCGAAATGGACGGCTTTGATTCCGGAAAGGGCGTGTTCATCCTTGCGGCTACGAACAGGCCGGAAGTCCTGGATCCCGCGCTGCTGCGTCCCGGCCGTCTGGACAGACGCATCATCGTCGATAAGCCCGACCTGAAGGGCCGTATCGCCGTTCTGAAAGTGCATGCCAAGAATGTCCGCATGGACGATTCCGTCAATCTCGAAGAGATCGCGCTGGCGACCGCCGGTGCCGTCGGATCCGATCTTGCGAACATGATCAACGAGGCGGCGATCCTGGCCGTCAAGAACAAACGAAAATATGTCAATCAGGCGGATCTTTTCGAATCGGTGGAAGTCGTGATCGCCGGTAAGGAAAAGAAAGACCGCGTGATGAACGAGCAGGAGCGCAAGATGGTCTCCTATCATGAGGTCGGACATGCGCTGGCAGCTGCGCTGCAGAAGGGCACCGAGCCTGTGCAGAAGATCACGATCGTTCCCAGAACGATGGGCTCACTCGGTTATGTCATGCAGACGCCCGAAGAAGAGAAGTTCCTGATGACGAAGGCCGAGATGGAAGCCGAGCTGGTAACGCTGCTGGCAGGCCGCGCATCCGAAGAGCTCTTTTTCGACTCCATTTCCACCGGCGCGTCGAATGATATCGAGAAAGCGACCAGGATGGCCAGAGCCATGGTCACCCGCTATGGCATGAGCGAAGAATTCGGCCTGATGGGCCTGGAGACGGTCGAAGGCCAGTACCTGGAAGGCCGTACCGTGATGAACTGCGGTGATGCGACGGCAGCCAGGATCGACGGCGTGGTCGAGGAAATGCTCAAGAAAGCATATGACAAGGCAAAAGCGCTGCTCTCCGAGAACAAGGATGCCATGCACCGGATCGCGGATTTCCTGATCAAGAAGGAGACCATTACCGGCAAGGAATTCATGGAGATCCTGCATCAGGTGCAGGAAGAGCGGAAGCACTGGGAGCGTGTTGCGATGGAAGAGAAGGCAAAGCGCGAGGCTGCGGAGCGCGTGATCGAGATCCCGCCTGCGAGCGAAGCGGACATCGCACCGGAGGAAGCCGTCACCGCACCGAAGGAAGCTGTCACCGCACCGAAGGAAGCTGTCACCGCACCTGAGGAAGCTGCCACCGCACCGGAGGCAGCACCTGTCGAGCAGACCGGGTCCGATACGGATCCGGGAGAACAGCCCTGACTGTCATCCTGAGGGAAGAATGACCGAAGGATCCACGCTGTAAAGACATCGGTTTTACTGAAACGAATCAATAAAGAAACAGAAGAGGAACAAAGCAATGAGTGATTACAGGATCAATACCAAATGTGTCCAGTCCGGCTACAGGCCCGGCAACGGCGAGCCCAGACAGGTGCCGATCATCCAGTCCACCACCTTCA
>DFKM01000232.1:5009-6374 GCA_002373555.1 Lachnospiraceae bacterium UBA3645 | reverse complement strand
TCTTCATGTATGTGATCGGTATGGGCGCGGCCATTTATACCGGGACCGGCGATATTGCCGCCATTATGGTGAAAGCGGGACTCGGCGCAGCCGGTCTGCTGATCATCGTTTTTTCCACGGTGACAACGACCTTCCTCGATGCCTATTCCGCGGGCGTCTCCTCCGTATCCGTTTCGGCACGGATCAACGAAAAGACCGCAGCGGCTGTGGTTGCCGTGATCGGTACCGTGGCAGCCATCGTTTATCCGATGGACAACATCACGGATTTTCTGTACCTGATCGGTTCTGTGTTCGCTCCCATGATCGCGATCCAGATCGCCGACTACTTTATCCTGAAAAAAGCCCCGGTCCGGAAAGCGGTCTCTCTGAAGAACCTGCTGATCTGGCTGGCGGGTTTCATTGCATACCGCATCCTGATGGGCGTGGATACCCCGGTGGGTAATACACTCCCGGATATGGTACTGACGGTCATTCTCTGCCTGATCGTAAATCTGTTTGTATCTGAAAAAAATCAGTAAAAGAGGGCCCGCAGCTGTTTCTGCCGGGCCCGGAGAGGGAATGAAAATGGATCAGAAACAGTTGAAGAAAATGGTACTTTCCGCTATACTTGCGGGCATAGCAGTCGTCGGTTCGACGTTCTCGTTTCCGGTGTTCGGATCGAAATGCGCGCCAGTGCAGCATCTGGTAAATGTTTTATGCGCAGTCTTTGTCGGGCCCTGGTGGGGGCTTGCCGCCGCATTTATCGCGAGCCTGATCCGGAATATGGCTGGCCTCGGCACACTGCTCGCTTTTCCGGGCAGCATGTGCGGCGCGCTGCTTTCGGGCCTGCTGTATAAAATGACAAAGGCCGTGCCGGCAGCATGTATCGGCGAGGTCGTGGGAACGGGCCTGATCGGCGGTATGCTCGCTTATCCGATCGCCGCGCTCCTGATGGGAAACAGTGCGGCAGCATTGTTCACTTTTGTTGTACCGTTCCTGGTCAGTACCGCGGGCGGCTCGATCATCGCTTTTGTTGTGCTGATGATCCTGAAAAAGACGAATCGGCTCGCGCTGCTGAAATCCATGGTGGAGGAATAGGGTTTATGACCGATTGCAGAAAACACTGTCTTGTCTACGCCGTTACAGACCGCGCCTGGCTTCACGGCAGAACGCTTGCGGAAGCGGTGGAAGAAGCGCTGGCGGGCGGCGCGACCATGATCCAGCTCAGAGAAAAAGAATTGACAGGCGCGGCACTGGAAGCCGAGGCGCGTGCCGTGCAGGAGGTCTGTGCGGCGTACGGCGTTCCCTTTATCATCAACGATGATGTGGAACTTGCGGCCCGGATCGATGCTGACGGTGTACATGTCGGGCAGAACGATATGGCGG
>DFKM01000232.1:0-4948 GCA_002373555.1 Lachnospiraceae bacterium UBA3645 | reverse complement strand
GGCGGCAGCTGCTGCACGCAGCATTCTGGGCCCGGAGAAGATCGTAGGTGTGACGGCCAAGACGGTGGAACAGGCGCGTGTCGCGGCGGCAGCCGGCGCGGATTATCTCGGCAGCGGCGCTGTCTTCGGAAGCGCGACCAAAAAGGACGCGAAACCGATGTCACCGGCGCAGTTCGCAGAGATCTGCAGCAGTGTGGATATCCCGGTCGTTGCGATCGGCGGGATCAATTCCGAAAATATGGAAGAACTGACCGGCTGCGGTATGGCCGGCTTTGCGATCGTCAGCGGGATCTTTGCAGCGGACAGCATCACAGAGATGACCCGGCAGATCCGGGCCAAGGCGGAAAAACTGGTTTTGGGGAATGGAAATGACAAATCCTGATCATAAGAAGATGACAGCCGCGGACGCAGAACCTTTCTGCCCCGCGGCTTTGACGGAATATTACAGAAAACTGGTCGTCCGGAAGCACCCGGTCGTGCAGTGCATCACCAACATTGTGACAGTCAATGACTGCGCAAATGCGCTGCTTGCAGCCGGTGCCTCTCCGACCATGGCACATCATCCTGCGGAGATGCAGGATTTTGCCGAACTCTGCGACGCATTGGTCTGCAATATGGGCGCTACAGAATCCCTGGATGCGATGCTGATCGCTGCAGAGACGGCAGGACAGAAGGGGCATCCGATCGTGATCGACCCTGTCGGATGCGCGGGATCGCCTTTCCGGCGGGAGAAATGTTTCCGGATCATGGAAGCAGCAAAGCCGTCCTGCATCCGGGGCAATGCTGCAGAGATCATTGCGCTTGCCGAACATCACAATACAGGAAAAGGCGTAGATGCTGATGCAGACGGAGACGCCGGGGCAGTCGGGGCAGCGGCAGTTTCCCTTTCCCATGCGACCGGCGCTGTCGTGATCGCCTCCGGAAAGATCGACTTGCTTGCAAAGGGTGAAAAGGTGTATAAAGTAGATGCCGGCTCCGCCTGGATGACGCGGGTCACCGGTACGGGATGTATGCTGAGCTCTCTTCTCGGCGCATTTCTTGCCGCAGAAAATTCGATTGAAAGCGCCTGGGCCTGCTGCACATGGATGGCGCAGTGCGGAGAAGCTGCACAGGCGGCGTGCGAGGAACGCGGTGCAGGAACCGGAACCTATCATATGCTGCTGATCGATGAACTGAGCAGACGCTGAAGATACACAAGACAGACGGAGGAAGAAAAATGCTGACACTGGAACGGGCAAAGGAACTCAACGATACCATGGTGAAGGAGGATCATCTGATCCTGCATGCGAAGAATGTATGCTATGCCATGGGCGCCATGGCGGCACATTTCGGAGAAGATGTCGAACACTGGCAGGCAGTAGGCATGCTGCATGATTATGATTATGAAAAATATCCGGAGGAGCATCTGCAGCATACGGAGGAGCCGCTCCGGGAGGCAGGCGTCGACGAAGAAGACATCCGCGCCATCCTTTCCCACGGATATGAGATCTGTACCGACGTGAAGCCGGAATCGAATCTGGAGAAAAGCCTGTATACAGTGGACGAGCTGACAGGGATCGTGCAGGCCTGCGCCAGAATGCGCCCGCACGGAATCACGGATCTGGAAGTGAAGAGCTTCATGAAGAAGTTCAAGGATAAACGATTTGCGGCAAAATGCGACCGCGCGCTGATTCTGAAGGGCTGTGAGATGCTCGGGATGGATGTGAAGGACGTCGCCGGGATCGTGATCGGCGGCATGAAGGAACATGCGGAAGAGCTTGGACTGACGGGAATCGATCCGGAGTAAAGCGCATGGGCAATTACATTACAACTTATACCGGGAGGCATTTTGAACCGGCGGATCCCGATCCGGAGATGATCCGGATCGAGGATATTGCGCATGCGCTGTCCATGATCTGCAGAGGAAACGGCCATGTAAAGACGTTCTGGTCTGTCGGACAGCACTGCATCAACTGTGCAAACGAAGCACGGGCCAGAGGTCTGTCAGACCGTATGGTGCTGGCGTGTCTTCTTCATGATGCCAGCGAGTGCTATATGTCCGATATTCCGCGGCCGTTCAAAAAGGAACTGCCGGAGTACCGGGCACACGAAGAGCGGCTGCTGGACATGATCTACGAAAAATTTCTGGGCTCTCCCCTTACACAGGAGGAGCAGATCCGCTTGAAAGAGATCGATGATGCCATGCTCTGGTACGATCTGGAACTATTGCTGCACGAGCACCAGTCCGGAGAGAAACCGGAGCTGCATATCGACCTGGATTATACCGTACGGCCATTCCCGGATGTCGAGAAGGAATATCTGGCGATTTTCCAACGCTTTGCACTGTAAACATTCCTGCATTACGCCAAAATTGCCTTGATGCCTTTGGCGGTCCGCAGTGCGGAATCTTTGAAATGGTTCCCAGGATTCAGTTCCCAGGTCACTGCAAGACCGAGACCTCTGTAGTGATCCGCCAGTTCCCCGGTATTCTGCTGCACGGTCATCAGAACGCGGTTTCTTGTGTGTGTCTCCCGGTCGCCAAGGGAAAGATACAGCTTTGAAGGGCGTCTGCACATTTCATGTGAAAGGGCATATTCTTTAAAGTCCGGAAACCAGAGCGATCCCGACATGCTCGCGACCCGGTCGAAAGCATCGCATCGGTAGGCTGCATACAGTGCGAATAAGCCCGCGAGGGAATACCCCGCGATTCCGGTAAAAGCGGGGGTTCCGTTCGTCAATTCCTTTGCTTTCGGCAGGATCTCCGTCAGCAGAAGATCCAGGTATTCATCTGCGCCTCCTGTGCAGGGCGAATCGTTTTTGGAAAGCGGCGGACAGTACCAGGGCGTCATGTCATGATTCCAGTTGAGATTCCCTACGACAAGAAGACTGCAGTCCGGGGCATGCAGCTTCTGCATTTCCATGAGGACGGATTCTCCGTCATCCGAGTAATGATTCAGTATGATCAGCGGAGCGGCAGGCTGCTCGCTGCCGTACAGCACCGCCTTCTTTTCTCCGCACGCAAAGTAGATTCTTTCCATTCGTTCCTCCTGCAGTGCGTTGTATAGAACGGAAAAGCGAAACCGCTGAACCGATGTATGGTTCAGCGGCGTTTTTGTATGCACATATTTCACGGTTGTTGCGCAGTATGCATCGTATCTGGAAGCTATTCTACCATAGGATGCACCGTTTGTTAACACGAGTTCTGGTAATACGCCTGCTTTTGCAGTAAGAAAAGGTTGGCTGCAGTGCTTGCACAGGAGGCAGGTTATACGATAAGCTAATGTATATGTATAGATCCAGCTTGAACGGATAAAGGAGATTATCATGCTGCAGGCAAAGAACGGTATTTTGCATTTACCGACCGGAACGGTTGATTATATCCGCTTTGGCAGCGGGAACAAATCACTTGTTATGCTTCCCGGTGTGGGCGATGGTCTGAAGACTGTCAAAGGGATGGCAGTGCCTTTTGCTTTCCTATACAGAAGTCTGGCAAAGAAATTTACCGTATATGTGTTCAGCAGACGGAGGATACTGTCTCCGGGGATGACGACGCGGGACATGGCAGAGGATCTGAATACCGCCATGGATGCATTGGGGTTGTCGTCTTCCTTGCTGGTCGGCGTTTCGCAGGGCGGTATGATCGCCCAGTGGCTTGCCATTGATCACCCGGATAAGGTGGAAAAACTTGTGCTGACTGTAACGCTGAGCCGCCCGAACGCGGTCATACGGGACGTAATCGGCAGATGGATCAAAATGGCCGGCCGTAAAGACTATAAAGGCATCATGCTGGATACAGCGGAACGTTCCTATTCTGAAAAACGGCGAAAACTGGCACGGCTGGAATACCGGCTGCTAGGAAGCATCGGCAAACCAAAATCCTTTCAACGCTTTCGGATACAGGCCGTATCCTGTGTGACGCATGATACCTATGATCTGTTGGATCGTATCCTCTGTCCTGTACTGGTGATCGGAGGGAAAGACGATAGGATCGTCACAGGGCAGGCCTCGGTAGAGATGGCGGAGAGGATTCCGAACTGTGAACTGTACATGTATGACGGCCTGGGACACGGATTGTACGAGGAAGCGCCGGATTTCCTGAAGCGTATTTCGGAATTTGCAGATATGGCAGGGAATTGGAAACGTAAGGTATTGCCAGGTATGAGAGACCGGGATTGTGAGGGCGATGGACATGCTGGAAACTGAAAGACTGATCCTGCGCCGCTGGAAGGAAAGTGACGCGGAGAACTTATTTGAATATGCTAAGGATCCGGACGTCGGCCCGATCGCCGGATGGCCGCCGCATCAGAGCGTAGAGGAGAGTCTGGATGTGATCCGCAATGTCTTTAACGGCCCGGAGGCCTATGCCATCTGCCTGAAGACGGACAACAAAGCGATCGGTGCGATCGAACTGAAACTGAACGGGCACACAGATATGACAGACCGTGACGATGCGTGCGAGCTCGGCTATTGGCTGGGTAAACCCTTCTGGGGTCGGGGGATCGTGCCGGAGGCGGCCCGGGAAATGCTGCGGCATGCCTTTGAGGAGCTCGGCATGCAAAAAGTCTGGTGCGGCTATTATGACGGCAATCTCAAGTCGAAACGCGTTCAGGAAAAATGCGGCTTCCGCTATCAGTGGACTACGGAAGGGGTCGATGTTCCGCTCATGCATGAGAAGCGGACAGGGCATGTCAACCTGATGACGAAAGAGGACTGGCATCGGCTGAAATACCAGACGGCAGAACCGGCACTCTATGCAAAGTCTGCCGGGAACTGATGGTACAGCTGATGCAGATTAGAGGTATCGGCATGGGAAAGCATTAAAACTTCATGATAGAGCGAAAGGTTGTGGAGAGTTTTGTCTGCTCCTGAAGACTCTTAATCTTACTTCATAATTTTTTGTACAGCTTGAATCAATTTATCCGCAGCTGCTGTCGGCTCTTTTGCATAGACCAGACCGTAGGGCATGGAG
>DFKM01000192.1:3908-4271 GCA_002373555.1 Lachnospiraceae bacterium UBA3645 | reverse complement strand
ATTATCCGAATGCGGGCAATTTCTGCGGCGACGGAATTATTTACGCGGACAGAGCGGTGTCGCCGAAGGTGTGTGAAGCGAAGGCACTGTACGCACCGGTCGGCATTTCTGTTGATGAACGAACCGTCACGGTCACGAACCGGAACTTCTTCGCCGATACTGCCGGATATCGTTTTACGGCTTCTCTGTTTGAAAACGGGGAAAGGATCTGTGAAAAGGAGATCCCCGTTCCGACGGCCGCGCCCGGGGAATGCGTGTGTGTTGAGCACGGCTTTGCGGAGCAGCTGGCGAAAGCCGCGGACGGAAGAGAGATGCTGGTGCGTGTCACGGCGGTGACGGCAGCCGCATCGACGCTTGTACCCG
>DFKM01000192.1:0-3847 GCA_002373555.1 Lachnospiraceae bacterium UBA3645 | reverse complement strand
TGTCCCCGCCGGTCATGAGGTCTCCTTCGGCGAGTTCGTCTGCGGGAAATATGCGCCTGCAGCGGCAGAAAACACGGGGGACGCCTATGATATTATCCGAGGCGGTGATATCGTCGGCGCCAGAGGAAAGGATTTCCTGATCCGGTTCCCGCTTTGCCCGCCGTTCCAGATCTCAGTCATGTATGACGGCAGGGAGATCTTCCGGCATTCACCGAAGATCGTGCTGTGGCGTGCACTGACGGATAACGACAGAGGCAATGCGCAGGGCTTCCGGATGGCGGCTGCCAAAGCGGCGGAATACGGACAGCGGATGACACACGCGGAATTCTCGGAGAAAGACGGTCTGCTGACGGTCCGTTATGAGATCTCCCTTCCGAAGGCCGGCGGAGAAGCAGTGAAGGCCCGGCTGTGCTATGCTGTCCTGAAAGACGGCAGTCTGGATGTACATGCAGAGCTCCCGGCCGGTTCCGGCATTCCGGAGATTCCGGCGTTCGGCATCTCCATGGAAGTGAAGAAGGAATTCTCCGAAGCCGCATTTTACGGGTACGGACCGGAGGAAAACTATCCGGACAGAGATCACGGCGTAAAGCTGGGACGGTTTGCTGTGTCTGCAGACGAACTGCCGGTAAAGTACCTGAAGCCGCAGGAATGCGGCAATCATACCGGCGTAAGAGAACTCCGCCTCACGGATCCGGAAGGCTTTGGCGTATGCTTCGGCGCGGCGGAGGAACCGTTCAGCGCCAGCGTGCTTCCTTACAGCGCGGATGAGCTGGAAACGGCTTATCATGCGTATGATCTGCCGCCGCAGCAGGAGGTCCATGTGCGCATCCTTTCCGCCATCGAAGGCGTGGGCGGCATCGATTCCTGGGGTGCTTTGCCGCAGGAGGAATATCGGATCTTCCCGGATAAAGGATGCAGCCTCAGATTCCGGATGACGCCGTTAAGATAATGTTAAATCAATGAAATAAAAATATGCAAAAAGCATAAAAACAATAGGATTGAATCTGCAGGCGTTTTGCGATAAGCTAGGCGGCAGAAAGGAATGGAAGATATGGACTTCTTTGACGCTTTGACCCTCTTCGGAGGGCTGGCCATGTTCCTGTACGGCATGCGGCTGATGGGAGACTCTCTGAAGGAAAGTTCATCCGGTGCCCTCAAGCTTGCCATGGAGCAGGTCACGAACAATCCGTTCAAGGCTTTTCTGCTCGGATTGCTGATTACCGCGGTCATCCAGTCATCGACCGCTACGATCGTTATTACATCAGGTCTGGTAGGTGCAGGCATTCTGACGCTGCATCAATCCCTCGGCATCATTATCGGCGCCAATGTCGGTACGACCGTGACCGGCCAGATCATCAGACTGCTGGATCTGGATGCCGGATCGGGATCGGTGCTGCGGCTGTTCCAGCCTTCGTCGCTGGCGCCGATCGCGCTGATCGCCGGCATTATTCTGATCATGGCGGCGAGGGCCCCCAGGGCGAAATCCATCGGCAACATCGCCATCGGATTCGGCATTCTGTTCTCCGGTCTTCTGAATATGACCGGCGCTGTGAATCAGATCGCACAGTCGGGAATTATCGAGACGCTGTTCCAGGGACTCGGAAGCAATCCGATCCTGGGGTATCTGACCGGTGCGGGCGTGGCTTTCGTGCTGCAGAGCTCATCGGCTACGATCGGTATCCTGCAGGCGTTTTCGGCTTCCGGCAGTCTGACGTTCAAAGCAATTTACGCTGTGATCGTCGGTATTTATCTCGGCGACTGCGTAACGACCGCCATCGTATGTTCGATCGGTGCGGAACCCGAAGCCAGACGCGTCGGCCTGATCAATATCCTGTTCAATCTGTCAGAGACCGTTCTGGTACTCGGTGTGGTCGCCATTGTTTCACGTTTCGGCCTGTTGGACTGGATCTGGAATCAGACGGTGGACGCCGGAATCATCGCGAATACGAATACGATCTTCAATCTGTCCTGTGCTTTTGTCTGCTTCCCGATCATCGGGCAGTATGAGAAGATCAGCCGGAAGCTGATAGGGGATGAGCCGGAGACGGAGGATCCGTACAGGGATACGCTGGACGCGCTCAATCCGGTCTTCTTTGAGACGCCTGCGCTGGCACTCAAGAGCTGCTATGATGTGCTTCTGACCATGCTCGCGGCTGCGAGAAAGAATATCGATTCTGCAGTCGCATTGCTGGAAACGTATGATGAGAAGGATTATGGCGCGATCAAAGCGGAAGAGCAGAACATCAACCGGCTTACGGACCGCGCCAGCCGCTATATGGTCAATCTGCTGTCCAATCTGAAGGAACCGTACCATGTCGGCATCCTGGACCAGTATTATAAGGTGGTCGCGGAACTGGAGCATCTCGGCGATCTGGCGGACGATATCGCTGATACCGCGAAGGATATGAATACGTCCGGAACGGCGTTTTCCGGGAAAGCCCTGAAGTCCATTCATGTGACAGAGGAGCTTCTGCACGACATGCTGGATCAGACCGATCTGGCGTTCCGGCGCAGGAATCTGGAGGCGGCATACCGGATCGACCCGATGGTGGATGTCGTTCAGGATATGCTGGGCCTGATGAAGGAAGATCACCTGAAGCGCATGAGCAGCGGCGAATGCAATGTTTTGGCTGACGCCGCTTACACGAGTGTACTGCAGCATTTCCAGCGCATCGCGGATACCTGTTCCAATATCGGAGAGGCGACAGTGACGCGTATCCGGCCGGAGCTGGCGGATCATCAGCATAATTATTTCTCGCTGCTTCGTTCCGGCAAGGATGAAGATTACAATGCCGTGTATGATGAAGTGAAAAAAGACTATTTTACGAGGCTGCGCGATGTCGTGACGGAATAAGACACGCGAAAGATCATTGTTTTACAAAAAGATCCGGGAGAATGTCCTGTGCGGGCATCTCCCGGATCTTTTATTTCATCATTCAGAACGGTGCGCAGGGCATCCGGTCGGTGATCACATCAGCTTGCGGAACATCTCCTCGAACTGCGCAAGCGTAGCGGGCTTCGGATTTCCGGGCGCGCATGCATCAGCTGCAGCGGATTCGCACAGGAAGGGAAGATCTTCTTCTTTCAGCTTCTCCAGCTTGGTAGGGATGCCGACATCTACGGAGAGCTGCTGAACAGCATCGATCGCAGCCTGACGATAGGTCTCCTGATCCATGCCCTCGGTATCTACGCCGAAAGCTTCCGCGATATGTTTGTACTTTTCGCCGGTGCACTCTTTGTTGAAGTCCATGACGATGGGCAGCATCATAGCGCAGGCAACACCGTGCGGCGTGTCATAGACAGCGCCGAGCGTATGGGCCATGGAATGGGCAATGCCGAGGCCGACATTCGAATAAGCCATAGCGGTGACATACTGCGCAAGCGCCATGCCTTCGCGTCCGTCGGGATCATTTGCGACAGCCGCGCGCAGGTTCTTCGCGATCAGCTGGATGGCTTCCAGGTTCAGGCAGTCGGAGAGCTCCCATGCAGCAGCAGTGGTGTAGCCTTCGATCGCGTGGGTCAGCGCGTCCATACCGGTGGAAGCGGTCAGGCCCTTAGGCATGGAAGACATCATGTCGGGATCGACGACAGCGATGTCGGGGATATCGTTCGGGTCCACGCAGACGAATTTACGCTTCTTCTCAACATCGGTGATAACATAGTTGATGGTGGATTCTGCGCCGGTGCCGCCGGTGGTGGGAACAGCGATCGTGAATACGGTGCGCTTCTTCGTGGGGGCCACGCCCTCCAGAGAACGTACGTCATAGAATTCAGGGTTGTTGACGATGATGCCGATGCCCTTGCCGGTGTCCATGGAGGAGCCGCCGCCGATGGTGATCATGAAGTC
>DFKM01000221.1:2257-15735 GCA_002373555.1 Lachnospiraceae bacterium UBA3645 | reverse complement strand
CTTCTGGCGTTTCGCAAACGCCTATCATAAGAGAAAAGAAAAAGGAGCTGCTTTCGGAGCAACTCCTGATACTAGTCAAAGGAATATCTGCGGATGGTTCATTTATTGCGGATATTTTTTGATGTCGCTCTGTCCTTTTGCCTGAGAGATTCGGCTTGCGCCTTGCACCTTCGGCTCCCGATTTAACGGGTTTCTCGAGAGTTCCTCCGCATGCGGTCTTTGCATTCCGCATGCTTCACCGGTATTGAATTGTTGGAAGAACTATAGCACATACGGCGGGAGAATGCAATGGGAAATTGGAAGACAAATACAGATAAAAGCGTTTGGAACGGCGGTGAGCTTCAATTACAGTAAATTCGGCGGGCCTGGGGCGGCGGACAGTTTGCTGGAGGGCAGGAGCCGGTTTTGTGGGGGACAGGTATCGCTTCCGGATGCGGGAAAGAGGATGAAGAAATGCAGGATTTGGCTTATTGGCAGGGGCGATTTGAGACCTTTTTTGTGTCTGGCAGAGATTTTGGGTTTTTAAACATCAATTTCCTGATACAATACCCCGAATTATAAGAGAAGCATGAGCTTTCTCAAGCAAATCGGGTTTTGTGATGACAGATTTGCCATACGCTACCCTTTTTCGTTCGCTTTAGAAATGATTGCAGCGAAAAAAGGGTAGCGTCTTTCAAAAAAAGCTTGCGTACAGAAGATTTCCAGGGCATGATTAGCTTTTTCTCTGAAATTCAGGGTATCGCGGAGTAAAAGATTGAGCTGTACACCCAAATCAGCATACTTCCATTGATTTAAGTTTTGAAACAGGAAAACAGCGCTGCACACTGACTTTTCTGATCAGAAAACAAAGCTGTCAGAGGAATCGTTCCTGTATGATATCCTGTATTTGTTGAAAATCAAAAGGATATTTTTCCGATTCAAAAGTCATGATCAGGGTCTTCCCGGGGATGAAGCCTGCTTCTATATAATCCTTGATCTTTCTTGCGGCTGCTCTTACATACGCGGGATCATCCATTAAACCGAAATGCTCCCAGATGACAAGATCGCCTGTTTCAGGATGTCTTACGGTAAAATCCGGATAGTATTCCGTGTAATTCAGTTTCAGCTGACATTCATACCGATAAGGAATGTTGTTCGAATAAAGAAGATGCGCGATCAGCATCTCTGATTTTGACCGGACCTTTTCTCCTTTTTCTGTTTGAAATTTTTTATTATCAGTATGATCCTGCAAGGTCGGATAATCCTGACTCTCCCAGGCTTTCAATTCTTCACTTAAAGTAGTATATGGAAATGCATGACTGTCTGAGGACAGCATACGCTGCAGTCCCGGAGAATGACGGACTCGGAGAAATTCCTGTGTTTCCGGGGCTTTGTGGATGCGGAGATAAGCGTTTACTGCTTTCAGTTCATTCCGGATATCGGCCTTTCTGCTTTGCAGGATCGTTTTCAATGCCAGAGATTTTTTCAGTGCATCCGCCTGCCGGTTCAGATACCGGATCACGGGAAGAGCAGGATCATTTTTATTCGGGATCCGCTGATAATATTTGAAAGAATTTCCGTTTTTGTGGCACATCAGACAGCCGGCGGGAGAATTCTGCAGCTGCTGCTCAATCGCTGAAAGATCTGCTTCGAGCCTTCGTTTTTCCATGAGAATGCGTTCGAATAATGTCAAGGTACCCTCCGTTTTCGTATGAATTATCAAGACAAAAAGTGAATGAAAAGAAGACAAAACGTTGCAAAAACTGATAAATAGATGAAATGATGACAATAATCAGAATAATCAAACTATAAATGAAGAAGATCAGTTTGTCAATGCCGAACACAAAAAAACAGAATGTTCCGAATTGCCTTGGAACAGCAGATTTGTGTTTGACGAGAATGGAACAGTTTGAAACGCATGATCCATGCAGGCATCTGGTTCGCTCTGGTTTTGCTGCCGCACCTGCGTAAAAAATCGCTGTATTGCCTTCTTATATTTATAATGTTTTAAAACAATTTGATTTTTAAAATTAATTGGAAGTGCCGGTAAAGATAGGAAAATCAGTTCACTATTTGGTTTGAACGTGATATAGTACCACTCGTGTGAAAAACACAAATATATGTCGTAAATATATGTCATTCAAGTGGTTGGAGGTGTAAAAATGTTCGGAAAGATTAAGAAAGCAATTACAAGCTGCCTTGCTGCAGTATATGTCGATTATATCGCAGACAGCATTTATGAAATTCCTGCGGATCAGACAAAGTTCATCATGGGAAAATAATCATCATGGAAAAGACAAAGGAAGAGCGGCTTTTCTGACAGCCAGAACGGGCAGTCGGAGAAGCCGCTTTTAAAAATTAAGGAATTCTTCCGTATATCTGAAACACTTCCGTGTGGAAGCAGATGGGCGAACATTGTATAATTTATAACATAGTCCATTTGTAAGGAGGAAACGAAATGAAGAAACACATGGGCCGTATTTCCGTCATGGTCCTGCTGATGGCTGTGCTGATCAGCTTTGCCCCCGGCGTGCAGGCGGCGACAAAGACCAGCAGCCGCAAAAATGTCTCTGCAGGCGATGTGTCTGCATCCAGTCATACTGCGCGCACCACATCCAATCTCAGGATGCGCAGCAGCAAGAGCACGAAAGAAAATAATATCCTGATGGTCATCCCGAAGAACAAGGTCGTGATCATCCGCAGCAGAGAAGCCAATAACTGGTACGGTGTCCTGTATGATGGAAAAGCCGGTTTCGTAAAAGGCGGTTATCTGAAGGATAACACGGATAAGATGAAGACGACGGCCAACCTCCGTCTTCGTACATCCATGGATCAGTCGAAGAAAGACAATATTATCCGGACCATGCCGAAGCACGCGGTCGTCGAAGTGATCACAAAATACAAGAACGGCTGGTATCTGGTCAATTACAAGGGAAAATCCGGCTATGCTTCCGCAAAATATCTGCTGGATACCGATGTGGAGGAGAAGGTGATCAAGGTGACCACCGCCAAACTCCGCATGCGCAGCAGCATGAGCACCAAGTCGAAATCCAATGTCATGCTCGTGATCCCCAAGGGAAACAAGGTCGAGCTGCTGAGTGAGCAGGAAAAAGGCTGGGTGAAGGTAAAATATGATGACAAGATCGGTTATGTCGTATCGAAATATCTGAAGAACAGCACGAAAGAGGCCAGCTCTGAGGGCGTGGTGAAGACCATGGCGGAGACGCTCAATGTAAGAAGCTCCATGAGCAAGGCTTCGAAGAGCAATATTATCGGCACCGTTAAAAAAGGCAAGACTGTTACGATCCTGGAGAAGGAGAGTGACGGATGGTACAAGATCAAATACAAAAAAGGCATCGGTTATATCAAGGGCGGTCATTTCACGGATGATACGTCCAGGGTCGGAAAAGGCTGATGAAAGGCTGATGAAAGGCTGATGAAAGACTGGCAGCGGCAGGGATGATTCCCTGCCGTTTTTTCGTCTTGCCGGAGGGACAGGGGCCAGCACCCTGCCCTCCCTAGGGCTGCAGGCTCTCCGCGGACAGGGAGCTGGCCTCTGTCCCTTCCTGTGCATCCTGCCTTGCATTCGCGCGCCGGACGGAGTATGATAGAAAAACCTATTATCACCGGAGGATCACATGAAAGAATTACTGGATCTTTTCCTTACCTTCGCCCGGATGGGCGGGCTCACTTTCGGCGGCGGCTACGCCATGCTCCCGATCCTGCAGAAGGAAGTCGTGGAGAACAAAAAATGGGCGACCAATGAAGAACTGATGGATTACTATGCCATCGGACAGTGTACGCCCGGCATCATCGCGGTCAATACCGCGACTTTTATCGGCAGCAAGAACTGCGGCGTGATCGGCGGGATCGTCGCCACGCTGGGCGTCGTCTTCCCGTCCGTCGTTATGATCACGATCATCGCGGCCTTCATCTCCAATTTTGCGGAGCTGAAGATCGTGCAGGATGCCTTCACCGGCATCCGTGTGTGCGTGTTCGTACTTATATTAAAGGCGGTCATCAAGCTAGGGAAGACATCTGTCAAAGATGCGGTGACGCTCTGTCTGTTCGTCCTTGTCCTGTTCGGCTCGATGATCTTTGATGTTTCTCCGGTCATCTTCGTCCTGCTCGCAGGTGCCTGCGGGATCCTTGCGCAGGTATTTCTGCAGAAAGGCGGTGCGGCAAAATGATCTATCTTCGTCTGTTTTATGAATTCGCGAAGGTCGGCCTGTTCGCTGTCGGCGGTGGTCTGGCCACAGTGCCGTTCCTGCAGGATATGGCGAAACACACCGGCTGGTTCACAACGCACCAGCTGGCGGATATGATCGCAGTCTCCGAATGCACGCCCGGCCCGATCGGCGTCAATATGGCAACCTATACAGGCTACACTGTCGGCGGACCCGTCGGATCCGCAGTCGCGACCCTGGGCCTGATCTTCCCATCGATCGTGGTCATCCTGATCGTGGCCAGGATCCTGAAAGCCTTCCGGGACAACAAATATGTCGAATGGGCCTTCTACGGCCTTCGACCTGCTTCCACCGGCCTGATCGCGGCTGCCTGTCTCGGCGTCGCAAAGATCGCGCTGTTCGATACGGGCGAGCAGGCATTCCTGGCGAATGCACTGGCAAACATCCGGTGGAACGCGGTGATCCTTGCACTGATCCTCTGGTTCTTCATGAACCCGGGCATGTTCGGGAAGAAAATCGGCGGAAATAAAGTGCTGAAGAAGATCAGCGGCCTGCATCCGATCTTTTTCCTCGCGGCAGCGGCTATTGTGGGGATCGTGTTCCGGTTCGCCGGATAAGATTCAACCAGCGGTCGAGCCGAAGTGATATTATTTATTGAAACTTTACACATCTTTTGTTATAATAGCTCACTGGAATTTGTCATGGTTTTCCAAGGCCCCGGATCCTACAGGACCCCTGAGGATCGGGGCTTTTTACACAACATGGGAGGTGATACGATTTGGAGGAAACCTTAAAACGCCTTTTTCAGATAGAAGAAGCCTCCGGCCGCATCATGGAAAGGGCAGAACTTCAGAAGGAAGCCTGCCGGAAGGAATACGAGGAGAAGACCGCCGCGTTCGATGAACAGATGCAGCGCGAGACGGAGGAACACCTCGCCGGTCTGCGCGCACAGCTGAAGGCGGAGCGTGAGGAGAAGCTGAAGTCGCTGGTATCCGAAACGGAAGAACGCGAAGCTTCCATGCGCAGCCTGTTCGGACAGCGAAAGGATGCGATCGCCGCCGAACTCGTAAAGAGCATTCTGGAGGGCTGATCATGGGAAGTCTTCTCAGTTACAGCGGCCTCACCACCAAGCTGAAGGCAATGCGGGCGAAGCTGCTTACGGATGAGGATTATGCGCGGATCAGCGAATTTGAAAATGCGTCCGAGCTGATCAAAATGCTGAAGACTTCGCCCGGTTATGCGGAGCTTTTCGCGGACATAGATGAGCAGGATTTCCGGCGGTACGATGTCGAGAGCCTGTTTGAAGCCTCCTTTATCCGGGACTTCGCCAAGATCTACCGGTTCGCGGATCAGAAACAGAGAGAGTTCCTGAAGATCTACTTCCGTACATTTGAGCTCAATTTCCTGAAGCGCAGCCTGCGTCTTGCGTTTGACGAACGCACCCATATCCCGAACCCGCGTGTGTATCCCGATTTTTTCTGGGCGCACTCGAAGCTGGATCCGGAAAAACTCACGGATGTCTGGACGGTCCGGGGACTGGTGGACGCGCTTGCCGGGACGGAGTATTACAAGCCGCTCGCAAAGCTCGCGGAGGATCCGGAAGCAGTGATCTTCGATTATGAGATGGCGCTCGACATGTTCAGCTTCATGAAGACCTGGAAGGATCTGAAAAAAAATATTTCCGGGAAGGATCTGGAGGAGCTTCTGATCGCCTACGGCAGCCGGTTCGATATGATCAACCTGAACTGGATCGACCGGGCCAGACGTTTCTACAGCCAGTCGCCCGAGGATATCATCGCACTCCTGATCCCTGTCCGGTTCAAACTGAACAAACAGCAGATCAAGAATCTGGTCTATGCGGAGTCGGAAGAGAAGTTTACCGAAGTCCTGAATACCACCTGGTATGCCAGGAAATTCGGCAGACTGACGCCGGAGGAGCTGGGCGATACCTATGTCCGGGTCATGCGGACCGTGCTGAATAAGGAATCGAAGAAGGATCCCTATTCCGCAGCCATGACCTACACGTATTTATATAAGAAGAAACATGAAACGGAAAGACTGACTACTGCCGTGGAATGCCTGACATACGGCATGGAACCGAAGGACACACTGAAATATGTCCTGCGGCAGTGACGTCATGAAACGAGGAAACGTACATGATTGAAAAAATGACATTTTTGAACATTTCCGGGCCGAAGGAGGATATCGACCGCATGGTGGATGACTACCTCGGGAAATATCCGATTCACCTGGAAAATGCGCTTTCCGAGCTTTCCGCAGTCCGTGATCTGTATCCCTTCACCCAGGCCAATCCCTATAAGGAATGGCTGGATAAGGCGGAGGGGTTCTGCGGCAGACTGCCGGAGGGCACGGCGGAAGGACGGGCGCTTTCACCGGAAGAGGCTGTGGATGTCATCAGGGAGATCAAAGGGGAACTGCACCAGACCGAGCAGAATCTGCCGGCGCTGAAGCAGGAGCTTGCGGAATCCCAGGATCTTCTGCACAAGATCTCTCCCTTCAGGAGCCTGCCTGTGGAGATCAGCGAGCTGGTGAAATTCCGTTTCATCAAGCTGCGGTTCGGCCGTATTCCCAGAGATCTCTGTAAGAAATTCGAGCAGTATGTGTATGATGATCTGAACATGATCTTCCTGAAGACCCAGACGGACGAAGAGTATGTCTGGGGCATCTGCTTCATCCCGCCGGGACAGAAGGAGAAGGCGGATGCGGTCCTGTCCGCACTTCGTTTTGAGAGAGTCTGGGTGCCGGATGAATACACCGGCACGGCGGAGGAGGCTTATGAAGAGCTGAATGCAAAATGCAGGAAGCTGACTTCCGAGATCGAACGGATCCGTAAAAAATCGGATGAGATGATCCGGACGCGGGCCGGTGAGCTTCTGGCGGCAAGGACGGTCCTCGCCCGCCGCACGAAGAATTTCGACATCCGGAAATATGCCGCCTGCACCAAGGAGAGGGAAGTCACCTACTATATCCTCTGCGGCTGGATGGGCGAAGCGGATGCGAAGGCCTTCATTGCGGAGACAGAGAAGGATCCGAAGGTCACCTGCATCGAGGAAGACGCACAGCAGGTCACCTACGAGAATCCTCCGACGAGACTGAAGAATCCGGGCATTTTCAAGCCGTTTGAAATGTATATCAAAATGTATGGTCTGCCGTCCTACAAGGAACTGGATCCTACGGTTTTTGTAGCCATTACGTATTCACTGCTTTTCGGCGCGATGTTCGGAGACCTGGGACAGGGGATGCTGCTTCTGATCGGCGGCTTCATCCTGTATAAGAAAAAGAATATGGCGCTGGCAGGCATCATTTCCACAGCCGGTTTCTTCTCGTCGATCTTCGGTATCCTGTTCGGCAGTATCTTCGGATTTGAAGATATCATCCCGGCGCTGTGGCTGCGGCCGAGAGAAGCGATGTCCCAGCTTCCCGTGATCGGAAATCTGAATACGGTGTTCGTTGTTGCCGTTGCATTCGGCATGTTCCTGATCCTGGTTACGATGGTGATGCATATCATCAATGCGGTCAAAGCCGGCAGTGTGGGAGATAAGTGGTTCGATACGAACGGCGTTGCCGGATTTATCTTCTACGCGATGATCTGCCTGTGTATCGTATTGGTCATGTCCGGGAGAACGCTGCCCGGCGCTGTACTGCTGGTGCTGCTGATCGGCCTGCCGCTGCTGGCCATTGCACTGAAGGAGCCGCTGGAGAATCTCATAGAGAAGAAAAAGCCGCTCATTGAGGGCGGCATCGGGATGTATATCACGCAGACCTTCTTTGAACTGTTTGAAACGATGCTGTCCTTCTTCTCCAATACGCTCTCCTTCGTCAGGGTCGGCGCGTTTGCTGTTAGCCATGCCGCAATGATGGAAGTCGTGCTGATGCTGGCAGGAGCGGAGAACGGCGGCAGCCCGAACTGGATCGTGGTCGTGCTCGGGAACCTGTTCGTCTGCGGACTGGAAGGCCTGATCGTCGGCATTCAGGTGCTGAGATTGGAATACTACGAGATGTTCAGCCGTTTCTACAGAGGCGACGGAAGAGAATTCAGACCGTTTCTCGGAAAACACTGAAGCTATAAAATCATAAAAATATAACAGCAACTTAAAAATTACGGAGGATTTCATCATGAATAACCTGGCACTTATTACCATGGCAGCAGCGCTTGTTTTAAGCTTTATCATCCCCTGGGCAGCTTTCCTGAAGGGCGAGCGGACAAAAGGCCGTTACAAAAAGTCCCTGGCGGTCAATGTGGTGAGCTTTTTCGTGCTCATGATCATCGGCGCAGTCCTGATGTTCTCTGCGGGAACACCTGTTATGGCTGACGCGGCGGCGGAATCCGGCGCCGGTCTTTCCGTCGGCCTTGCCTATATCGCGGCAGCTGCCTCTGTCGGCATGTCCTGCATCGGCGGCGGACTGGCTGTTGCAAGCGCAGCGAGCGCAGCTCTTGGAGCCATCAGCGAGGATTCTTCCATTCTCGGTAAGTCCCTGATCTTCGTCGGTCTTGCGGAAGGTGTCTGCCTGTACGGACTGATCATCTCCTTCATGATCCTTGGTAGAGTGTGATGCAGATCTTTCTTATTGCGGACAATCAGGATACCGTTACCGGAATGCGGCTCGCGGGTGTGCCGGGTGTGATCGCAAAAGACAGAGAAAGCCTTGGAAATGCCCTTAACGATGCGCTCGCGAACCCCCAGATCGGCATCATCCTTCTGATGGAATCCTTCGGGCGGGAATACCCGGATCTCATTGATGATGTCAAGCTGAACCGACGGGTGCCGCTGATCATTGAGATCCCGGACAGAAACGGTACGGGAAGAAGACCGGACTTTATTACGGCCTATGTCGGCGAAGCGATCGGTCTTAAGCTGTGAGGTGCTGTATGACGATAGAAGAGAAACTTACATATTTCGGCGATGTTTCCAGAGAGACCGCGAAGGAACTCAGTCAGAACGAGCTGGCGGATTTCCGGAACGGACTGGAGAAGGTGTTCAGGGAGCACCAGGAGACGTCTGTACGCCGCAGAGACCACAGGATCGCCGCGGAGACCAATGAATGCCGGATCGCGAGCAACAAGGAGCTGGTCAGCGAACAGCTGGCATGCAGAAAAAAGCTTGCAGACACGGAAGAGGAACTGACGAAGGCGCTGTTCGCAGACGTGGAGGAACGTCTTGCGGAGTTCCGGAAGACCGCCGGTTATACGGCGTATCTTCAGGACGCGCTCGCACAGATCCTTGAATACGGCAAAGGCGGCGAGATCACTGTGGAGATCGATGAGACGGACAAACATCTGGTCCCGGATCTTGTGAAGCTCACCGGAAACAAGGCGTCGTTCAATCTTGTGAAAGAAAAGATCCCGGGCGGCCTGCGGGCCGTGATCCCGGCGAAGAATATCATGATCGACCGGAGCTTTGCGCAGAAGCTCATGGAGCTGCGCGATTCCTTCCGGCTCGAAATGAAGCTGAATCAGACAGATAAGAGGTAGATGATATGTCACGAACTGGTGTTATTTACGGGATAAACGGCCCGGTCATAACCATTGCCGGAGATACCGGCTTCGGTATGTCGGAGCTTTGCTATATCGGTGAGGAGCGCCTGACGGGAGAGGTCATCCGCCTGGATAAGGATATGACGACGATCCAGTGCTTCGAGGAGACCGCCGGACTGAAGCCCGGGGACAAGGTCGAAGCCACGGGAGACGCCGTTTCGGTGCTGCTGGGCCCGGGCATCATCAAGAGTATCTTTGATGGTATCGAACGTCCGCTGGATGTCATCGCATCCCATACCGGCGCTTTCATCAGCCGCGGCGTCAGCGCCGATTCGCTGGATCTGAAGAAGAAATGGAATGCGCATATTACGGTCAAAGTCGGAGACAAGGTGACCGGCGGCACCGTGATCGCGGAAGTGCAGGAGACAGAATCCATCCTTCACAGATCAATGGTGCCTCCGAATGTTTCCGGCACAGTCGTAAAAGCGGTCCCGGACGGCGCATACAATGTCGTCGAGCCGATCGTCGTGGTCGAGACGCCGGACGGAACGCAGGTCAATGTGGCGCTTTCGCAGCGCTGGCCGATCCGCGTGCCGAGACCGGTGCGGGAGCGTTTCCCCGCATCCAAGCCGCTGCTGACCGGACAGAGAATTCTGGATACCCTGTTCCCGCTGGCCAAGGGCGGCACGGCTGCCATCCCCGGCGGTTTCGGAACCGGAAAAACGATGACGCAGCATCAGATCGCCAAGTGGTCCGATGCGGATATCATCATTTATATCGGCTGCGGAGAACGCGGCAATGAGATGACGCAGGTGCTGAAGGAGTTCGGAGAACTGACCGACCCCAGGACGGGCAAGCAGCTGATGGAGCGTACCGCGCTGATCGCAAATACCTCCAATATGCCGGTTGCCGCCCGTGAAGCATCCATTTATACCGGCATTACGCTGGCGGAATATTACAGAGACATGGGCTATGATGTCGCCATCATGGCGGATTCCACTTCGAGATGGGCCGAAGCGCTCCGTGAGCTTTCCGGACGTCTGGAAGAAATGCCCGCTGAAGAAGGCTATCCGGCCTATCTGGCTTCCAGACTGTCGGCCTTCTATGAGAGAGCCGGTGAGATGCAGAATCTGAACGGTTCGGAAGGTTCCGTCTCGATCATCGGCGCTGTTTCCCCGCAGGGCGGCGATTTCTCCGAGCCTGTCACGCAGAATACGAAGCGTTTCGTGCGCTGCTTCTGGGGACTGGATAAAGGCCTTGCCTATGCGAGACACTATCCTGCCATTCACTGGCTGACCAGTTACAGCGAATATCTGCCGGATCTGACGGCCTGGTATAGAACGGAAGTATCGCCCGATTTCATGGAATACAGAAACCAGATCATTTCGATCCTCGGCCAGGAGAGCAGCCTGATGGAGATCGTCAAGCTGATCGGTGCGGACGTGCTTCCGGATGATCAGAAGCTCACGCTGGAAATCGCCAGAGTCATCCGGCTCGGTTTCCTGCAGCAGAATGCGTTCCATGCGGAGGATACCTATGTGCCGATGGAGAAGCAGTTCAAAATGATGGAGCTCATCATTTATCTGTATACCAAGGCCAAAGAGCTGGTCAGCATGGGCCATCCGATGTCGGTGCTGAAGGAAGATGATATCTTTGACCGCATCGTTTCCATCAAATATGATGTTCCGAACAATGAGCTTTTCCGCTTCGACGAATATCATGCGGCTGTAGACAGGTTTTATGACGGCGTACTCGCCAGGAACTAAGGGGGCAGAGCAATGTCAGTTGAATATTTGAGACTGTCCGGCATCAACGGCCCTCTGATCGTTCTGGAGGGAGTGCAGGACGCCTTTTATGAAGAAATCGTTGAATTTACGGTGAACGGCCGGGACAGGAAGCTCGGCAGGATCGTCGCGCTCGATGAAGACCGCGCGGTCATCCAGGTGTTTGCCGGCACGGAAAACATGTCGCTTTCCAACACCCGGACGAGGCTGACCGGAAAGCCGATGGAGATCCCGCTGTCGTCCCAGATCCTCGGAAGAGTGTTCGACGGCATCGGAAGACCCGTGGACGGACTGGGCGCGATCCGCCCGGAGGTCACGCTGGATATCAACGGCAAGCCGCTGAATCCCGTGATGCGCGAATACCCCAGGAACTTTATCCAGACCGGTATCTCCGCGATCGACGGCCTGACCACGCTGATCCGCGGCCAGAAGCTGCCCATTTTCTCCGGAAACGGACTTCCCCACGACCAGCTGGCGGCGCAGATCGTGCAGCAGGCTTCGCTGGGCTCGGATTCGGATGAAGAATTTGCCGTTGTTTTCGCCGCGATGGGCGTCAAGCACGACGTGGCGGATTTCTTCCGGCGCACATTTGAAGAGAGCGGCGTGCAGGATCACGTTGTCACCTATCTGAATCTGGCAAATGATCCTGTCGTGGAACGTCTGATCACACCGAAGGTCGCATTGACGGCGGCAGAGTATCTCGCATTTACCTGCGGCATGCATATCCTGGTCATCCTGACCGATATGACATCCTTCGCGGAGGCACTGCGTGAGGTCTCCTCTTCGAAGGGTGAGATCCCGTCGAGAAAGGGTTATCCGGGATATCTGTACAGTGAGCTCGCGACGATCTATGAAAGAGCAGGCGTCGTGGAAGGACGGTCCGGTTCTGTGACGCAGATCCCGATCCTGTCCATGCCGAATGATGATATCACGCATCCCGTACCCGACCTGACCGGCTATATCACAGAGGGCCAGATCGTTCTGGACCGCAGCCTGCACGGCCAGTCGGTGTATCCGCCGATCAGCGTGCTGCCGTCGCTTTCCCGTCTGATGAAGGACGGCATCGGCGAAGGCTATACGAGAGAAGACCATCAGGCGGTCGCCAACCAGCTGTTCTCCAGCTATGCGAAGGTGGGCGAGGCGAGAGCGCTGGCATCCGTTATCGGTGAAGATGAGCTTTCGGCGCTGGATAAGACGTATCTGAAATTCGGACAGGCTTTCGAGGAGAAGTTCGTCGGCCAGGGGCTGAAGGAGAACCGCGATATCATTTATACGCTGGATCTGGGCTGGGAGCTTTTGAAGATGCTGCCGAAGTCCGAACTCGACCGCGTGGATACGAAGCTGTTAGATAAATACTACACTGAATAACTCATTTTACATGGAGGTAACACCGTGGATCCCAATACGTTCCCCACGAAGGGAAATCTGATCGCTGCCAAGAATTCCTTAAAGCTGGCAAGACAGGGCTATGAGCTGATGGATAAAAAGAGGAACATCCTCATCCGCGAGCTCACGGCTCTGATCGAGCAGGCCAAGGATATCCAGGGGCAGATCGATTCCACCTACAGGCGCGCCTATGCCGCACTGCAGGTCGCAAATGTGGAGCACGGGATCTCGCGGGTGGAAGAGATCTCCCACTCCGTGCCGGTCGATTCGTCGATCTCCGTGAAAACCAGGAGCATCATGGGTACGGAGATCCCGCTCGTGTCGTCTGAGCCGGGGATGAAGACCCCGACATACGGCTTCTACGGCACACGGCTTTCCCTGGACGATGCGCGGGGCGCCTTTGAGCAGGTGAAGGAACTGACGATCCGCCTTTCCATGGTGGAAAATTCCGCCATCCGGCTCGCCTCCAGCATCAAGAAGACCCAGAAGCGCGCGAACGCGCTGAAGAATATCACGATCCCGAAGTACGAGGAACTCGTGAAGATGATCGGCGATGCGCTGGAGGAAAAGGAAAGAGAAGAGTTTACAAGACTGAAGGTCATCAAGAGAATGCACGGGTGAATGATTGACACAAAAAGAAGGGTA
>DFKM01000221.1:0-2185 GCA_002373555.1 Lachnospiraceae bacterium UBA3645 | reverse complement strand
TACCCTTCTTTTTGTGTCAATCATTTATTGGTCAGCCATATGTCTGTTCTTCTCGGCAGCCGCATGTACTGCATCGATGATCGTTGCATTGAATGCATTGTGCTCCAGCACGCCGATCGCTTCGATCGTCGTTCCGCCGGGAGAGGTGACCATGTCGATCAGCTCGCCGGGATGCATGCCGCTTTCCAGCACCATTTTCGCGGAACCGAGTACGGCCTGGGCGGCAAAGATATAGGCCTGGCTCTTGGACATCCCTTCGCGGACAGCGCCTTCCGCCAGTCCGTTGATGAACATGTATACATAGGCGGGAGAGGATCCGCTGATGCCGACGACCGCATCCATCAGATGCTCGTCGATCAGCTCTGCACGGCCGAGCGCCTTGAAAATCTCGAGCACCATATGCTCCTCATCCTCATCGATATTCTCGTTCAGGCAGATACCGCTCATTGCTGCGCCGACCATGGCAGGCGTATTGGGCATGACGCGGGCGATCTTGTGCTCAGGAGACAGCATTTCCTCCAGCTGGGCAAGGGAGATTCCGGCTGCGATGGAGATGATGATCTGATCCTTGCGGAATCTGGTGCCGACCTTCTCCATGACAGTAGGCATGACCTGGGGCTTTACGGCGAGTACGATGATCTCGGATTCGTCGACGAGCTTTTTGATATCACGGGTGGCTTTGATATGCAGCGATTCTTTCAGTTTCTCCATGACGGGTGTATAGGAATCATAGACCATGATCTGGTGGGGCATGAAAAGCTCCTTCTTCAGAAGGAAGGTCATGATGGACTTTCCCATGTTGCCGCCGCCGATAAATCCGATCTTCTTTTCGATCATAAGAATGTTTCCTCCGGATAATAAATAAAATGATAAGAAATGAGGCAGGAAGCATCCTGCCGCAAACCTTTACTATCATAGTTCGAATATGAAAAAAGTCAATTGAAAATCAAATGATATCCGGAATGATAGTTGCTTTTTTAATGTAACTGCGCAACAATTTCATTCTCCTGAAAGAATCATCGGAAGATCTTCGCGAATGAAGGCATTCCAGAAAGCGGGCGTCCGGAGATCGACCTCGGAAAGCGACAGATAAGCCTGGGCGCCGGGCGCTTCCCTGTACAGATGCTGTCCGGCCCGCGCGATGCCCGCACACGGGAGAAAAAGGCCGGTCTTTTTGACGCGCGCGGTCTCTTTTTTAGCCGGCTCGCGCTGTTCTTTCGGAATGAATTCTCCGACACTTTTGTGTACGGCCGTATCCTGCGCCGGAATGTAGTAATAATTCCTGTAATCCTGAAAGAAATAATATAACGCAGTATCTGTAAGCGGAAGCGAGAGGGTGAGCAGATCGTCCCGGATCCGGCCGCGCAGGAGATTCCTGGTGAAATCAAGCGGTACGGGCACGGATTCATCCACCCGGATCGCCGCCTGCAGCGCACCGTCTGCACATTCCGCTTCCAGCACGTCCGTTGTCTGCAGTTCACCGTATTGCAGCGCGCGGTAGGCGAGCAGCGAGGCAACGCCGGCCATATGCAGCACATCTTCCTCGTTGTGGATCAGGAACAGGTAAGCGAGCTGTTCGGAATGGCTGCGGACATAGTCCCAGTAGACACGGATCAGATCGCCGCCGTTCTCCTTGTCCTCCCGGGGCATGCCGAGAAATGCTTCGAACGTTTTCTGGCCGCAGCGGGGAAGGCCGAGCAGCTTTTTTAACGGCCGGAGCTTTTTTAAGAGATCGAAGGACCGGTGATAATCAAAGGAATACGGCAGGCGGAAACGTTTCGCCCGTTTTTCGATAAACGGAAGATCGAAGGTCTCGCCGTTGAAGGTGACGACGGTGGTCTCCGGCGTGATCTCCGAAAAGGCGGCTTCGATCACGGCGCGTTCATCCGCCGGCCCTTCGGCAAGCCACTGCATGAAATGCAGGAGGTCACCCTCCGGACGCGCAGTGCCGATCAGGTAGATCATCGCGCGGTCGGCGGACAGGCCGGTCGTTTCGATATCAAGAAAAAGGGGATGATCGCCCATCCCCCATTCCGATTTCAGCGCATACGAAGATTGTATGTATTTGCTGATATATTTCATCAGAGTTCCGTTCTGACAGCGGTCTTCAGCGCGATCTCCATCATGGCATGGAAGCTGTTCTGGCGTTCCTCCGCGGAAAGCGCCTCGCCGGTAAAGATATGAT
>DFKM01000108.1 GCA_002373555.1 Lachnospiraceae bacterium UBA3645 | reverse complement strand
TACCAGTAGCTCTGGTCATGCTCGTGCGGCAGTCCGAGATATTCGTCCATGTTGAAAGTGACGACATTCGCAAAGGAAAGCTCGCCGGCCTGGTTCATGCGGACAAGCTCTTTATAAACGCCGATCGGGCTGGAGCCGGTCGGAAGACCGAGGACAAAGGGACGGTCCTCTTTATGAGCCTTGATCTTTGCAGCGATATAATCGGCTGCCCATTTGCACATCTTATCGTAATTATCCTGAATAACAACTCTCATTGTATGATCTCCTTTGTTTTAAGATAAGACGTCGGAAGAGCCTCTGTTACAGTGTTGATTCTGCTTTTTGCTCTCTTCCTGTCGGCCCGTCCGCTGCAGAATTTTGCAGTTCTGACCGTGGCAGCATCCGCCGAATCTTTCGATGACTGCCATACCTCGTCAACCTTGCGGTCCCGGCGCTAACCTGTTTCCTGTTTACCTCCGTGAAGAAACGGGTTTTACATATATAGAGTCCGTATGTAATAACACAGACCTAGCTAATAATTTTATACTGCAGAATGATGATTGTCAAGAATTGTTAACTGTGCATCAAGCGGATTCCTTTTCTTCTGCCTGGTGATCTCCGCAAGACCGAGCTTTGTGATATCGATGAGTACAGCTTTGGCCGGATCATCCCGGAGAGCTTCCTGAAAGGCCGATTCCACGTCCTTCCAGTGAACGCGGTCCTTCATGTTGATCAGATCGGCGAGAATGATGCCTGATAAATTCCGGAGACGGATCTGATAGCCGATCTCCGCGGCAGCCTCCAGATTCGTGCGCAGGAAGGTCTCCTCTTTGTCTTTCCCGCTGATGGCGCTGCCGGTATTGACATCGATCACTGTCATCGCTTCCGTCCGGTCGATGATCAGATATCCGCCGGATTTCAGCCAGACCTTCCGGCTGCGGGCCAGATCAAGATAATGAGAAAGTCGGAAAAGCTTTGCCAACGGCCAGGCATCGTCATACGATCTTGTCGAGAACCGGATTCCCGCAAGGACCGGATCCTTCTGCAGTGCGTCGAGAATGGCCGCATCGTCGGAAATGACTTCGGTCTCTTCTTCCTCCTGCAGACCGAGAAGACGTTCTCTCAGGAAATCGGGAGCCGGGGAAAGAAGGTTCCCGGGGGTACGGAAGGCGGCATCTGCAAGGATTCTGTCCGCTCTTCCAATCAGGACTTTCGCTTCCCGGAGGATCACTTCCGGATCTGCAGCAAATGCATTTGTCCGGATGATGAAGCCGTACGACGGATTCTCGCATACCTGCGCCAGCATCTCCCGGATGCGGGCGGCAAGTTTTCTGTCCTGTACCTTCTTTGAAACGCAGAAGCGTTCGCCCTTCGGCGCATAAAGAAAAACAAGATATCTTCCGGCCAGGGAGAATCTGGCGGTCAGCATCTCCTCTTTCGAGCCGGCGGCTTCCCGCTTGACCTGGACAGGGATCAGCATCCTGCCTTTCGGCGGGACCGGGCATTCCGAAAGCGGAAGAAAGCCGGTCTTCCCGTTTCCGAGGTCACAGAAAGCGGCGCGGATATTTTCGGAAATGTCTTTCACGCTGCAGACAACGATATCGCCGGTCTTCAGGGAAGCACCGGCAGGAGCCGCATCCAGCGCAATGATCCTGTCCTGCTCTGATTCTGCTGTGAGGATCATGTTTTGATATTTGGTGACAATGAATTTTTTCATGGAAGTGCCCTTCCCGTTTCGGAAAGCGATACGCCTTCTGCTGTCAGCATGTCGAGGCGCGTAATCGAAAACCGCAGATCCCGCAGGATCTCTTCGTTTACCAGCGGTTCCGTCCCCGGGATCGCGGCGAAACGGAACAGATCCTCCATCACGACCTCCGGCTTCAGATTGACCTGGGAGCCCGCGTTCAGGCACAGGATGAATGCGCCGTCATCGTATGCAAAGTGATAGATATAGGGAAGGATATCCGTTCTGGATTCGCTCCGCTTGGTCTTCTTGACAAGGATCCTCTCCGGCTGTGATCGGTAGTCGGCGATGATTGCGGCCGGATCCGTTCCCTCGGGCAGCGCATCGTAAGGCGGCCGGAGCCGGACTTCATAAACTGCCCGCCCGAAGATTGCCATGGCATTGTTGTTCTTTTTCTTCTCCTCATCGGGCAGCTGACGGATGGACAGACACCGGATCTCCGCCGGCAGCGTCTTGTTCAGCCGTGTGAGGACCTCCTGCCCGGTCATCGGATCTGTCAGTTCCGTATCCATATATTCTCCGAGCGATGTTTCGCCGACGCTTAAGGGCGAGGCGAAGGACATCATCGGATGCGGATGGAAGCCTTCGGAGAAACGGACCGGCAGATCCGCTCTGGCGATCGCTTTCTGAAATGTCCGCATCAGATCCAGATGGCCGATATATCTTAAATTTCCGGTTTTGGAAAAACGTATCCTGATCTTCATTTTCTTTCCTTTACGCAGATCCCGCAGCCGAATACCGCTGCACCGCAGCCGGAACATGCATCCCTGCAGTTCGGCGTCAGTTCCCCATTCTGAGAGCGCTTCCATTCTCTTAAGAGAAATGCCTTTGTCACGCCGATGTCGATGAAATCCCAGGGGAAAAGCTCGTCATCAGCGCGGCTCCTTACGGTATAGAAATCCGGGTCGATGCCGCAGGAGGCAAATGCCTGCAGCCACTTGTCGAACTCGAAAAAATCTCCCCATGCATCAAACAGACAGCCGGAGCGGTAGGCTGTCTCAATGACATCCGCCAGCTTCCGGTCGCCACGTGCGAGAACGCCTTCCAGCACGGTAACATCCGCTTCGTGATATTCGTAATGCATCGAACGGTTGTTGAGCTGGGCGCGGAACGTATCCTTGACAAGATGCGCCCGTCTTAAATATTCATCCTTCTGCTCCATGACGGCCCACTGGAACGGTGTAAAGGGCTTTGGAACGAAGAAGGAGGAACTGGCTGTCAGCTGGATCTTTCCTTTTCGGTTCTCCTTCGGTACCGTATCAAAGAAGCATTCGCAGATGCGCTCGGAAAGCTCTGCGATCCCCTTCATATCCTCTTCCGTTTCGGTCGGCAGGCCGAGCATGAAATACAGCTTGACTTTCGTCCAGCCGCCCTTGAACGCCTCGGCCGCACCGGTCAGGATATCCTCTTCCGTCAGACCTTTGTTGATCACATTCCGCATTCTCTGCGTGCCGGCCTCCGGCGCAAAGGTGATGCTGCTCTTCCGGACATCCTGCACACGGCTCATGACGTCAAGCGAAAAGGAATCGATCCGGAGCGAAGGCAGCGAAATATTGACATGCTTTTCATTGCAGGAGTCGATCAGGGATTCGATCAGCGGCCGGATCTGTGAATGATCGCTGGAACTCAGCGAACTGAGCGACAGTTCGTCCTGGCCTGTTGCAGCGAGCATTTTCCCAGCAAGTGCTGTCAGACGGTCAAGGCTTCGTTCACGAACCGGGCGGTAGATCATGCCGGCCTGACAGAAACGGCAGCCGCGGATGCACCCGCGCTGGATCTCCATGACGACGCGGTCCTGCGTGACGCGGATGTACGGGACAATCGGTTCTTCCGGATAATACGCCGTATCCATCTCCCGGACGATCTCCTTGCGGACTTTCGACGGAACATCGGGACAGACCGGATCGAAGGAAGCAAGCGTCCCGTCTGCATTGTATGCCGGTTCATAGAGGGAGGGCACGTAGATCCCCGGAATCTGGGCCGCTGCCTTCAGGAAATCCGCTCTGGATCCGCCGCGCTTCCTGTTTTCTTTATAGGCATCGATCAGCGGGAACATCTGCGTCTCGCCTTCGCCGATATAGAACAGATCAAAGAAATCCGCCAGCGGTTCCGGATTGTAGGTGCAGGGACCGCCGCCGATCACGATCGGATCCTCTTCCGCTCTGGCTGAAGCTCTTAGCGGGATGCCGGACAGATCCAGGATCTGCAGGATGTTCGTATAGCACATTTCGTACTGGATCGTGATGCCGAGGAAATCGAAATCTTTTACCGGATCCTGGGATTCCAGCGCAAAAAGAGGGATCCTGCGGCTTCGCATCAGCGGGTCCAGGTCGGTCCACGGGGAATATACTCTCTCGCACCAGATGTCTTCCCGCATATTGAGCATATGGTAGAGGATCTGGATGCCGAGATGGCTCATGCCGATCTCATAGACATCCGGAAAGCACATGGCGAACCGGACGTCGATTTTCCCGTTTTTCTGTTCATCTGTTTTGTCGATGCTGTTGATCTCGCCGCCGATATATCTCGCCGGCTTGTCGATCGTAAGCAGTATTTCATCAGGTAATGCTGGTCTTCTCATTTTACGCTCCGTGAATTCTGCTGAGAGTCTGAAAAAGTATAGCATTTCTGTGGTAGACAGTCAAACCCGTGAACCTGTACAGAAGAAGCCGTTTTTTTGATTGTATTTTTGTTCGGCGGTGAGTATGATAGGCAGGTGAGGTATTTGTCATGGAAAATGTCGAAGCAACGGAAGTGAAAAACAACACGGAACCGGCGGCGGAAAAGAATGTGATCCCGGACCATGTCGGTGTGATGCAGGTCGCTTCCCTCATGGGGGAAATCCTGCTGAGCAACGGCGCCGAGATCTACCGTGTCATGGATACACTGCATCGCGTGATCAAAGCATGCGGATTCGAAAACCACAGCGTGTATGTTCTCTCCAACGGCGTCTTTATCACGATCAATGAAGGAGAACCGGATGCCTGCACCTCGATCAAGCATGTGCCGATCGGGAGTGTCAATCTCGAGAAGCTGGCCAGGGTGAACCAGATCTCCCGGAATCTGTGCAACGGATATATTACGAGGGAAATGGCTTATGCCGGATTGAAGGAGATTCAGAGGAAGGTCAATTATACGGATATGGGCCAGGCACTGGCCTACGCATTCGGCAGCGCCGGTTTTGAAGTGATCCTGGGCGGCACGCTGTTTGACAGCATTCCGGCCTTCTTTATCGGTCTCGGGCTGTATTTTGTGCTGAAGTTCCTGTCCAATTACGGACATGTATCCAGATTCCCGGCCAATATCGGCGGCGCGCTGTATGTGACCATCTTTGCGGCGGCTTTTGCGGCGAGCGAACTGAATCTGTCGTTCAACAACATCGTGATCGGCGGAATTATGCCGCTCGTGCCGGGATACGCGATTACGACTTCCATCCGGGATCTGTTCAACGGCGATTATCTTTCCGGCATTATCCATATGCTGGATGCGTTCCTGACTGCCGTCTGCATAGCGATCGGTGTCGGTGTCGGCATTATGCTCATCAACTATATCGGAGGAGGTGCGGTGCTGGTATGATCACGCAGATCGTCGTAGAATATACAATTCATGTCATATCTGCCATGATGGGCGTGATCGCATTCTCCGCCATCTTTCACGCACCGAGATCCGAATATCTCGCCTGCGGCATCACGGGGACGATCGGCTGGCTGGCGTACTGCATCGCTGTGGATCTGGGCGTCAGTCTGATCCCGGCCAATTTCATCGCCACGGTGATCCTGACGCTGTTCGCACGTATCATCGTGATCATCCGCAGGAATCCGATCACGGTCTATCTCGTACCGGGAATCTTCCCGCTGGTGCCGGGAGCAGGCATCTATTATACAGCGTATTATCTGTTCCAGGGTTATCCGCAGATGGCTTTTACAAAGGGGATCGAGACGATCGAAGTGGCGGGAGCCATCACGATGGGGATCATCCTCGGCTCCTTTATCGCTTATGAATACTTCCGGCAGAAGAGAGAATTCCGGAGACTGATGAAAGATTAAGAAACCACAGGGACAGGAAAAGCGGGTTACGAAACAACGAATTGTTCGTAACCCGCTTTATCTGTCCTCACGGTTTTTTTATCCGGCAAACATCATGCCGTCAAAGAGTTCATCGATTTCTATGCCGTTTACCGTATGCGGCCATCCTTCGCCTTCCTGTGTGATCCGGACGACCGTACCGTCATCCGTCTTCATATCGACTGTATTTTCCGAATCCGTTCGGATGAACGTCAGATGCGTACCTGCGGCAAGACTTACGGGAGCGCCGGCTTCGAGTGTTTTCTCATCAACAGCCGGTAATTCCGTATCCTGTTTCAGCGTGATATTGTAAGCGTCCGGATTGAAGAGGATGATGTCATCCCAGTCGGACAGCGGTTCAGCGGTTCCATCGGCCTTGAAACTGAAATATCTTCCTGCGGTATACGTGCTCAGGATATCGACGCCGTGGGAAAGGTATACACGCTTCGGATCGGTCGGCTGGCCTTTCCCGAAATAACGGGCGATTACAGGGAGCTCCGTGGGTGCGCCGGGATCTGTCAGATCGTACAGATGCAGTTCACTGTAATCATCCATCATGGCGGCTTCCATTACAAATATTGTTTTTCCGTCGACCTGCATGATATAGGCAGAAGGCTCGAATGTCTGGATCGTGAACGGCACATCCGTTTCGGAGGAGGCGGCCAGCATATCCTTGTCCCCTTCCGCCAGATTCAGATGCCATTCGCTTGAGGTGACCAGATGCAGATCGCGGTCCACATAATCCTCTCCTTCGCCAAGATACCAGGAAAAATAAGCATCGCCGGATGGCAGAAGGACCTGCTCGGTCTCATTGACCGGAATAAAATAGTTTTCAGGGGTCTCCATAAATTCCGCTCTGACGAGATCCGGATATTCCGAAAACGGCAGCTTGATCACGACAGGACCTGCAGCATAGGCTGCGAGTTCATAGGGGGAGAACCAGAAGGTGATGCCGTCATATCCCAGCGTGTACTTCAGATCATAGTCTTCCTGCGCCGGATCCATCTCATCCTTTACGACATCTTCCACACTGTCCACGATCAGCTGTTCTTTATCGATCACCTTTTCCACTTCCGCCGCCAGCAGAGCAGGCAGGGCATCGGGATCATTGACGACCGACTGGATTTCCACCTTTTCTCCGGTTTCCGGGGAGAAGCTTGCGGTCTCATACCACATATTCGGATGGGCGCCGCCCATATAGCTTCCTCTCTGGCAGAGCATGCTGACAAGCGCACTGTCCGCACGCTGGATCGTCAGCTTTGCTTCTGAAAACAGCGCCTCTTCGGTTTCATACTCCTTGAGTCCGGAGACGATATCCTCCCCATCCTGCTTCATGGTATCCGTCAGCGATTTCGCGTAGGTCTCCAGCGCACTGTTCAGTGCAGGATAGGTACCGGCGGCCTCCGCATCCAGGAAAGGCACTTCATAGTTGATCCAGTCCCAGCGCTCGTCACCGGTCTCCAGCGTTTCGTAGGATCCGGTGGTCTCAATATTGAGCGGACGGATCGACTCTGCGGCAACGACTTCATCCGCAGCTGTTTCTGTCTCGGCCGCTTCCGTATCCGGAACGGCAGTCTCTTCCGTTTCCGCAGCGGCTTCCGTATCCGGCACAGCCGTTTCCTCTGCTTCCGTTTCCAGGGCAACGACTTCCTCTTCCTCCGGCGAGCTGGTCTTGACCGAAGCTGCGGATCCGCAGGCCGCGAGGGATAACATCAGTGACAGTGCAAGGATCAGGGACAGTGTTTTTTTCATAAACTATACCTCCTGTTCATCATTGGCATCCGTTCTCCTTACGGAAACGATCCGTTCGAACGGTATTTGCAAATCGGTATCATCTTCATCGAGCAGGACCAGGACCCTCCGGAAACGGTCTGTCTTCCTAAGCCGTCCGACCGTCGTTCTGTAGGAGCCGCCGTCCTTTCGGTCATCCTCCCGGAACCAGACCAGCTCGATCTGCGCTTCGGGATCCTCCTGCAGAATGCCCGCGAATGCGGCATCCAGCTTCTCCAGGACATTTTCATCCGGCTGTTTCCACTCTTCGGTGTACCGGCCTGTCTCTGTAATGACGGCGCCGAAACCGGTCAGTGCGGCAAACGGCGCGAACTGCGCGGCACGGTCGTACAGGGGCATCGGCGGGTGTCCGGGAATCGCTCCGGGATACCGGTCGATGATGTCTTCATAGGGAAAAATCTCATTCTTCATGCTTTATGACCGCCGATCATGGCGTTTCTCTCTTTTGCCGTAGCGCCCTCCTGCAGGTTCATGCCCTTCAGAACGGCATTTTTTCCGAATTTTTCCTGCAGATCCAGGATCGCCTTCTGCATCTTCTTTTCTTTTGCCAGCGCGGCTTCTTCCTTACGAACGGCAGCGTCTCTGGCTTCGTAATCCGTAAAAAGATCCAGCTGTTCATATTTCGGCTGTTCGATCTTTTCAACCCCTTCGGTGATATGATTTGCGACCACATACATCCGCCGTACCAGCAGACGTTCGTCGACGATCCTGTCAAACAGCGTCATGACGGCGTCAACGATCAGCTTTGTGGAAGAAGTCTTCCGCTTCAGATTAATGCTGCCATGCGCATTTTTCGGGACTGTGCGTCCGTATCTGTCCTTTTCGATCTCAAATCCGGTCTTTCTTCCCGTTATATTTTCAATATCGTAGCCGACGGTCAGCACCATCTGATCGGTCAGCAGACCTTTCTTTACCAGATCCAGGACGAGGCTCTCCGTCATCTCACGGACGACCAGCTTTGCTTTTTTAAACGGATACGGCTCCTGCAGCACCTGGCCGCTGCTGATGCTGTTGTTCTCGGGCACAAAGCTCTTAATATCCCGGATCGTGCAGGGCTCCACGCCCCAGGCATGATCGATCAGCAGTTCCGCATTGATGCCGAAAAGATCAAAGAGCAGCTCCGGGTTGTGATATTCCCCCGGTTTCCCAAGCGAACATCTGGCAATATCGCCCATCGTATACAGGCCGGCAGATTCCAGCCGCTTGCGATAGCCTCTTCCGACGCGCCAGAAATCCGTGATCGGCGTGTGTTCCCAGAGCTCCCTGCGGTAACGCATTTCATCCAGTTCTGCGATCCGGACGCCGTCTTTGTCCGCAGGCATCTTTTTCGCCACGATATCCATAGCGATCTTCGCCAGATAGAGATTGGTGCCGATCCCTGCTGTTGCAGTGATGCCGGTATTCACAAGCACATCCCGGATCATTTTCATGGCCAGTTCATGTGCGGATAATCCGTAGGTGTCCAGATAATCCGTTACGTCCATGAAGACTTCATCGACAGAGTAGACATGGATGTCTTCCGGCGCGATGTATTTCAGATAGATCTGATAAATGCGGGAGGAATAGTCCATATAAAGCGCCATCCTGGGCTTTGCGACTTCATAACTGATCTCCAGGGAAGGATCCGCCGCCAATGCATTTTTATCCGAGGAGGAACCGGTAAATCTTCGCCCCGGCGCGTGCAGGATGCGTTTCCGGTTCAGCGCTCTGACGTCACGGACCACTTCAAACAGCCGCGCTCTCCCGGAGATCCCATAGGCCTTCAGAGACGGTGTGACTGCCAGACAGATCGTTTTTTCCGTACGGGAAAGATCGGCTACCACGAGATTGGTGGAAAGCGGATCCAGCTTTCGCTCCACGCACTCCACGGAAGCATAGAAGGATTTCAGATCGATGGCGATGTAGGTCTTCGTTTTGTTTTTCATGAATTCGCAAAAATGAAGATTGATGATTCACCCGGATTGTTTCGCAAACAGTGCTTGTTGCCTGTGAATCATTATAGCATTAATTTATATAGAAAAACAGGCGGCCGGATAAAATCCGACCGCCCGGAATCTTAAGATTTTATGGATACTGCTGAGGATCAGCCGACAAGTCTCACGGTCTCTCTTGCGATCGCGAGTTCTTCGTTCGTAGGATACAGAACGACCTGGACCTTGGAATCATCCGCGGAGATGATGCGCGCTTCGCCTCTGACGTTGTTGCGCTCGTCATCGATCTTCACGCCGAGATAGGAAAGGTTCTCGCAGATTGCCTTTCTGGTCTTGATATCGTTCTCGCCGACACCTGCGGTGAAAGCGATCGCGTCCACGCCGTTCATGGCAGCGGTGTAAGCGCCGATGTACTTAACGACACGATAGATGAAAGCGTCCAGCGCGACAGCGGCCAGTCTGTTGCCTTCCTGCTTCGCTGCTTCGATATCACGGAAGTCGGAGGAAACGCCGCCGGACATGCCGAGAACACCGGATTTCTTGTTCAGCATGTTCAGAACATCATTGACATCCCTGCCTTCCTTGTTGCAGATGTACTGTACGACAGCGGGATCGACGTCACCGGATCTGGTGCCCATGATCAGGCCTTCCAGCGGAGTCAGACCCATGGAGGTATCTACGCACTTGCCGCCGATGGAAGCGGAAATGGAACCGCCGTTGCCGAGGTGGCAGACAATGACTTTGCCTTTCTCGGGATCCAGATGGCAGAACTTCAGGACTTCGCCGGATACGAACATATGGCTGGTGCCGTGGAAGCCGTAACGGCGGATGCTGTATTTGTCATAGTACTCATGCGGGATCGCGTACATATAGGCCTTCTCCGGCATGGACATACCGAAAGTGGTATCGAATACGGCAACGTTCGGTGTGCCGGGCATTGCCTCTTCGCAGGCCTCGATACCCATCAGGTTTGCAGGATTGTGGAGAGGTCCGAGATCGAAGCAGTCGCGGATGGCCTGTTTGACCTTCTCATCAACAACAGTGGACTCGGTGAATTTGCTTCCGCCGTGCAGTACGCGATGACCGATCGCGGAGATTTCGGAAGTATCCGCAATAACGCCGTGCTCTTTATCCATCAGCGCATCCATGACCAGCTTGATCGCCTCGGTATGGGTGGGCATGGGGGCTTCCAGTTTGAATGTATCCTTGCCGGTGGGCTTATGGGTAAGCTTGGAACCTTCGATGCCGATACGCTCGCAAAGGCCCTTTGCGATGACGCTCTCGTTATCCATGTCGATCAGCTGATACTTCAGGGATGAGCTTCCGCAGTTTAATACTAAAACCTTCATTATGTTTCCTCCTGAATCATTCCGCGTCTGGCGGATATCTTTCCATATTTTAAACGATTTTTTCGAAACTGTAAACCGTTTATGCAGATTCGGAATTATATAAATAATATCCTTTCTTATACAGGCAGAGTCTGAAACGGATGCCTGCCGTCAGGACTTCGCATCTTCCGGGTGCCGTTCCCGGTAAGAGAAAATGCAGCCGCAGTAGTCCTGCCGGTACATCCCGAACTCGGCGGACAGCTCGCAGGAACGTTTATAGCCGTTCCGCTTTTTGAAATCCGACGGCAGGAACCGGAGCCCCGGATAATCCGCTGCGATCTCCTCTCCGACCGCATTCAGAACTTCTGCATTTTTTAACGGGCTGACTGTAAGCGTCGTAGTAAAAAAATCCATCTGCAGCTCGGCGGCTTTCCGGGCCGCCTCCGTGAGACGAAGCCGGAAACATTCGCGGCACCGCGCACCGCCTTCCGGCGCGTCCTCCAGGCCTTTCGCGGCCTGATAGAAATCCGCGGGGAGATAGTCCCCTGCCAGAAAATGAATCGGGTTGACCGCCGGAAATGACCGGATCAGACGCTCCTGCTCCTGCACCCGTTTATAATACTCTTCTTCCGGCCAGATGTTGGGATTGTAATAAAAGACCGTCAGTTCAAAATCCGGTGTCAGACGTTCCAGCACTGCGCTGCTGCACGGCCCGCAGCAGGAATGCAGAAGAAGAGCCGGTACATGTCCCGGCTCCTTCTCCTTCTGTATGATCTCCTGCATCACTTTGTCATAGTTGATACGGTTCACGAAATTCACCTCTGTAAATGATCCCGTTAATCTTCCCACTTTTCGATCACGCTGTCAATATCCCTGGTGAGCCTGCGCACATCGCGGTTCGTACGGCCGCGGAATGTCTCGATCAGCACCATCAGGCGCTTGCCTGCCTCCACAAGCGTTCTGTACAGGCCTTCGACCTTCGCAGCAGACTTCGGCGCTTCGACAGGAACGCCTTCCGTCAGGACGACGGCGCTGCCGGAGATCAGATCGTAGACCGTGCCGGAATACGGCGCGACCGCCCGTTTGATGCCCTGCTCATCCATCAGATAAGACGCGAAGGAAGCGGCCACGGCATCCTCTCCGTGGTTGACGAAGACCAGATCCGGCTGCTTCGTAAAGGACTTGATCCAGGCTGTCAGACCGTCCTTGTCCGCATGGCCGCTGATATTGGCTAGATAAGAGATTTCCGCGTTCACCTGGATCTCTTCGCCGAACAGCATGACTTTCTCGGCGCCTTCGAATATCGCGCGGCCGAGCGTGCCGTTCGCCTGATAGCCGGCGAACAGGATCAGGGATTCCTTCCGCCACAGATTGTGCTTTAAGTGATGCCGGATCCGGCCGGCTTCGCACATGCCGCTGGCGGACAGGATCACCTTCGGCTCCTGATCGAAATTGATGGCTTTGGATTCCTCCGCGGAAACAGCGACCTCCAGACCCGGGAAAAAGATCGGATTGACGCCTTCCGCAAGGACTTTCTGCAGGTCTTCGTCAAAGTAATCCGGATCTGTCTGTACGAAGATGCCGGTGGCTTCATTCGCAAGCGGAGAATCGATATACACCTTAAAGTTCGGATTGCAGCTGACCAGTCCGCGCTGCTTGATCTCCCGGATATAATACAGAAGCTCCTGGGTGCGTCCGACCGCGAACGACGGGATCACGACATTCCCGCCTCTTGCGAGCGTCTTCTCGATCGCTGCGGCAAGCTGCTCCACGATATCCGCGTGCTCCTGCGGCTTTTCATGATAGCGGTCGCCGTAAGTGGATTCGATAACAACATAATCGGCATCCTCAAAGGCTGCGGGATCCTTCAGGATCGGTTTGTCTTTGTTCCCGATATCGCCGGAGAAAACAATGGTGCGCTCTTCTCCGTTCTCCGTCAGGAACAGCTTGATGCAGGCCGACCCGAGCAGGTGCCCGACATCCCGGAAAATGACTTCGACGCCCTCGGCGGCCTGAAAACGTTTTTCATAAGGGTACGGAACAAACCGCTTCATGATGCCTTCCGCATCGTCCACCGTATACATCGGTTCGACGGGTTTCTTTCCGGAACGCTGTCCCTTGCGGTTCTTCCATTCCGCTTCCATTTCCTGGATGTGCGCGGAATCCCGGAGCATGATCTCACAAAGACTGGCAGTGGCTTCGGTCGCGTAGACCTGACCGCGGAAACCCTGTTTGTACAGCAGCGGCAGTTTACCGGAATGATCGATATGCGCATGTGTCAGGATCACACAGTCGACTTCGGAAGGCCGGACAGGCAGTTCCTGATTCACAAAGACATCCCTTCCCTGCTCCATGCCGCAGTCGATCATGACATGCCTGTCACCGACGGTCAGGAGTGTGCAGGAACCGGTCACTTCATGTGTTGCGCCTAAAAATGTAATTTCCATAAATACGAATCCTCACTGATCTGAGTGCAGAACATTAAGAATACAGGTTACAATAAGATGATAACATACTACGGAAATAAATGAAATACGCAAATGGAAAAATATTCTGACTTCAAACGAAAATTTATGGATTTACACGGCAGGAATTCATGCTATACTAACCCTATGATTGCATTAAACATCGAAGATCAGAAATTGTTCACCAGGCTTTTGTTCGTCACGGATACCTTTGACAATTTTGAACTTGTCGAAGGCGAGTTCGTGACCCGTTTTTCCGCCAATCTGGACGGGACGCTGACGGAAGAAGACAGCGATGCCCGTTATGTCCGCTGGGGCGATGCCCGCAATATCGCCTTTCAGATCATAAAAGGGAAACAGCTTCCGCGCGCCTTCCGTCTGACGATGCGCCTGACGGAGCCGAATATGGAGAAGACGCTTGCGTCGATCGGAAAGACAGCCGAATCGACCAATATCACCAGTCTTCTCTTCAACATCCGCTATGAGCATGAAGCACTGATGCTCATTACGGGCTGTGCCTACAGCACGTTTACGCCGGACCGCACGGCGGAAAGGGAATGGGATGAGCTGATGCTGAAGTTCCTGATGAAGCATGAGATCCCGTATCTGAGATCATAGAAAGAAGGATGGCCGTGAAGCCATCCTTCTTTTTACTCTAATGTTCCGTATTCGGAATCATATCCGTCATGACCGGCTTCCCGGCTCCTCTCCACTTCAAACCAGAATTCCACGCCGTCCTCCGTGTTCCGCACGCCGCACCGGCTGTTGTGCGTCTTCATGATCGCCTTGACAATCGACAGGCCGATGCCGCTGCCGCCGTATGCTCTGGTACGCGCCTTATCCACTT